>JBCNOX010000440.1:0-4882 GCA_039593645.1 Pseudoduganella sp. | reverse complement strand
AATCAGCACGCCTTCATCGAGCACTGACTGGTCCTGGGCCTGGAAGCGCTGGCCAAGAGGCGCGGCGAAGACTTCGTTGGCGGTCTTGCCCAGCAGGCCGGATTTGTCCTTCATGCCGCAGCGGCGGGCCAGGGTCTGGTTCACCACCACATAGCGCCCGGCGCGATCCTTGACGAAGAACACCACGTCCGGCAGGGCGTCGAACAGGGGTTCGCAAAAGAAGACATCGCCGATCCTGGCGCCCAGGTCGTTGCGCGCCGAGCTGTGCAAAATATGTACTGACATGGTGTGCTCCCGCTGATTTTGTTCATTTTTACACGATTGTGCGGATTTCGTCATCTTCGGCGGCCGGGCGATGCAAGACGGCACCCGCGGGAAGGCATAAGATGGCAAGCATGAAAACCATAGCCATTATCGATTCCCACACCGGCGGCGAACCGACCCGCCTGGTGATTGACGGCGGCCCTGACCTGGGCTCCGGTCCCCTTAGTGAGCGCCTGGCGCGCTTCCGCAACGAGCATGACGGCTTCCGGTCGGGCGTGGTGTGCGAGCCACGCGGCTCGGACGTGCTGGTCGGCGCTCTGCTGTGCGAGCCGCACGCGCCGAATTGTGCAGCAGGCGTCATCTTCTTCAACAATGTGGGCTATCTCGGCATGTGCGGCCACGGCACCATCGGGCTGGTGGCATCGCTGGCTTTCATGGGCCGCCTGAGCGCCGGCGTGCACCGCATCGATACGCCGGTCGGCGTGGTGGAAGCGCAACTGCATGAAGACGGCAGCGTGACCGTAAACAATGTGCCGTCGTGGCGCAAGGCGACTGGTGTGCCGGTCGCCGTGCCGGGCTACGGCGTGGTGCGCGGCGACATCGCCTGGGGCGGCAACTGGTTCTTCCTGGTGTCCGGCCATGGACGGGAACTTGAACTTGGCAATGTGCGCGAACTGTCGGCCTACACCACCGCGATCAAGGATGCGCTGGAAGCACAAGGCATCACCGGCGATAACGGCGCGCTGATCGACCATATCGAGCTGTTTGCCGATTCCCGCAGCGGCTTGGGCGACAGCCGGAACTTCGTGCTGTGCCCGGGCAATGCCTACGACCGTTCGCCTTGCGGCACCGGTACCAGCGCCAAGCTGGCCTGCCTTGCGGCAGACGGCAAGCTGGCGGAAGGCGACGTCTGGCGCCAGGAAAGCATCGTCGGCAGCGTGTTCGAAGGCTCGTATCGCCGCGACGGCGACCGCGTGCTGCCCAGCATTCGCGGCAAGGCTTGGGTGAACGCCACGTCCACCCTGGTGCTGGACCCGAGCGACCCATTTGTCTGGGGTATTCGATAAGCATGAAACCGGACGTCCTGATCGTCGGAGCCGGCATCATCGGCGCGGCATGCGCTGATGCCTTGTCGGCAAAAGGCTTACGCGTTACCGTGATCGAGCGCGATGCGGTCGGCAGCGGTGCGACGGCGGCCGGCATGGGCCACCTGGTAGCCATGGACGATAACGCAGCCGAGCTGGCCCTGAGCTCCCATTCCCTGGAGCTGTGGCAGGACCTGGTGGAAGGCCAGCAAGCGCGCCATGAGTACAGCCGTTGCGGCACCATCTGGGTTGCCGCCGACGAGGAAGAGCTGGATGCAGCTCGCGCCAAGGCTGTCACGATGAAGGCCCATGGCCTGGAATGCGATGTGATCGGCGCGCAGGAACTGTACCGGCTGGAGCCTAACCTGCGCCCGCACCTGGCCGGTGGCTTGCTGGTGCAGCGAGATGGCCTGGTATATCCGCCCAAGAGCGCCCGCATCCTGCTGGCCCGGGCAGTGGCGCGCGGCGCCTCCCTGGTCATGGGCGAAGTCGTGGCGCTGGAAGAGGGCGGCGTCGTGCTGGCGGACGGTTCGCGTCTGGCGGCGGGACAGGTGGTGCTTGCCGCGGGCACGCGCTGCCTGGCGCTGGCGCCGGACCTGCCGCTACGTCCCAAGAAGGGCCACGTCATGATTACCGACCGCTATCCGGGCTTTGTGCGCCACCAGTTGGTGGAGCTTGGGTATATCAAGAGTGCGCACGCATCTGAAGGCGAATCGGTGGCGTTTAACCTGCAACCGCGGCCTACCGGGCAAGTGCTGATCGGCTCCTCGCGCCAGTTCGACACGGTCGACATGGCTGCGGAACCGTCGATGATGGCGCGCATGCTGGCCAGGGCGGTCGAGTACACGCCCGCGCTGGCGGGACTGAACGTGCTGCGCTGCTGGACGGGCCTGCGCGCGGCGACGCCGGATGGCTTGCCGCTCATCGGCCCAGACCCGTCGCGCCGCAACGTCTGGCTGGCGACAGGCCACGAAGGCCTCGGCATCACGACGTCGCTCGCGACTGCTGAATTGCTGGTCGCGCAGATGACGGGCGGGCAGGCGGGCATCGATGCGCGACCGTATCTGCCGAGCCGCTTTATCGCGCAGGGGAGGGCATATGGCTGATTGCATTACCTTGACCATCGACAGCCGCGCAGTAACCGTCGCCCCGGACACCACGGTCGCTGCCGCCATCGCAGGCGTGACGCGGCTCTCGGTGAGCGGTCAACTGCGGGCGCCTTTGTGCGGCATGGGCGTATGCCAGGAGTGCCGCGTGACCATCAACGGACGTGCGCATGTGCTGTCCTGCCAGACGCTTTGCCGTTCGGGCATGGATGTGCAGACCGGAGCAGCGGCATGAACCAACTCTTCGACATCCTGGTTGTAGGCGCCGGCCCGGCCGGCCTGGCTGCGGCGCATGCGGCAGCGGGCGCCGAGGGCGCGCGCCGCGTCGCCATCATCGACGACAATCCGCTGGCCGGCGGCCAGATCTGGCGCGGCGGCCCGGCTAGGCAGCAAGATCAGCGCGCACGCCAGCTCTGGCAGGCGCTGGAGGCGGCAAGCAATGTGAGCTTCCTGCCCGGCACCCGCGTGCTGATGCAGACCCAGCCCGGCGAATTGCTGGTGCAGGACGCCGAACAGGCTTTCACGTTCCGCTACAACCAGTTGGTCCTTGCCACCGGGGCGCGCGAATTGCTGTTGCCTTTCCCTGGCTGGACTTTGCCAGGCGTGACTGGCGCCGGCGGCTTGCAGGCGCTGGCCAAAGGCGGCTACCCCGTGCATGGCAAGCGCGTGGTGGTTGCGGGCAGCGGCCCGCTGCTGCTGGCGGTTGCGGCGACGCTGAAAGAGCGCGGCGCGAATGTCCTCGCGATCGTCGAACAGGCGGGCATGCCGGCCCTGGCGGGCTTTGCCGCCGGCCTGGCGCTGACGCCATCGAAAGCGGTGCAGGCGGCAAAGCTTGGTCTGGCGCTGCGCGGCATACCGTATTACACAAACAGCTATGTGACCGCCGCACGCGCCGACGTACAACTGACTTCCGTGCAGGTCCAGCGCAAGGCGACCCGGCTCGATATCGACTGCGACTATCTGGCTTGCGGCTACGGCCTGCTGCCGAATACGGAACTGGCGCGCGCGCTTGGCTGCGAGGTCGTACAGGGTGCGGTCAAGACCGATCCCTGGCAACGCACCACCGTGCCGAATGTGCTGTGCGCGGGCGAAGGTACCGGCGTCGGCGGCGTCGACCTGGCCCTGGTTGAAGGCCGTATCGCAGGCCTGGCGGCGGGCGGCGAAGGCGTTCCCCAGGAATTGCTTGCCGAGCGCACCCGATGGCTAGGGTTTGCCGCCCGGCTGGCCCGCGCCTTTGCCTTGCGCGAAGAACTGCGCACGCTGGCGCAAGCCGACACCATCGTCTGCCGCTGCGAAGACGTCTGCCATGACGAACTGCGCGAGCACGCGAGCTGGCGCAGCGCCAAGCTGCAAACCCGCTGCGGCATGGGCCCGTGCCAGGGGCGCATCTGCGGCAACGCAACCGATTTCCTGTACGGATGGCGTCCGGACGCCGTGCGTACACCGATCTCGCCGGCACGTGCCGGCAGCATTATCACCCTCGAACCTCACAAGGAGACTTGAAATGGCAGCAATCAAATGGGAAGGCGTATTCCCTGCAGTAACCACCAAATTCCACGCGAATGAGGAGCTGGACCACGCAGAAATGGAGAAGCACTTCTCCTTCATGATCGACAGCGGCTGCCACGGCCTGGTGACCTGCGGTTCCCTGGGCGAAGCCAGCACCCTGTCGTTCGAAGAGAAGCTGGCCGTCGCCAAGACCGCCGTCAAAGTAGCCAACGGCCGCGTGCCGGTGCTGGCCAACGTCAGTGAAACCCGCACCGCCAACGCCGAGCGCTATGTGCAGGAAGCGCGCGACTTGGGCGTGGACGGCTTCATGGTGATGCCTTCCGTGCTGTACGCAGCCGACGCATATGAAGCCAAGGCCAACCTGCGCACCATCGCCAAGGCAGCCAAGCTGCCGATCATGGTGTACAACAACCCGGTGACCTACAAGGTCGACCTGACCCCGGCCGACTTCAAGGAACTGTCGGATTGCGAAGAACTGGAAGCGATCAAGGAATCGACCGACAATATCCGCCGCGTGACCGACCTGCGCAACGCCGTAGGCGACCGCTACGCCATCTTCATGGGCGTGGACGACCTGTCCTTCGAAGGCCTGGCAGTTGGCGCCGACGGCCTGCTGGCCGGCCTGGTGGTGGCCTTCCCGAAAGAGACCGTGGCCCTGTACAAGCTGGTGAAGGCCGGCCGCCTGGCCGAAGCCCTGAAGCTGTACCAGTGGTTCATGCCGCTGCTGCACCTCGACGTTTCGACCAAGCTGGTGCAAAATCTGAAACTGGTGGAAGCACTGGTCGGTGTCGGCAACGAAAACGTTCGCCGCCCACGCCAGCCACTGCGCGGCGCTGACCGCGAGTTCGTGGTGCAGGTGGTGCAGCAGGCACTGGCAACCCGTCCCGACGTCAGCGCTTACCTGTAACAGGTTCGAGC
>JBCNOX010000044.1:0-17072 GCA_039593645.1 Pseudoduganella sp. | reverse complement strand
GCGGCTCTTCGCCGGCCAGCGCGCGCGACTTCACATGCAAGCCCTCGCCTTCGCGGATCAGCTTGTCGGCACGTTCATAAACATTTTGACAACCAGTTTCGGCGATCAGCGCCTGGACGATGCCGACCTTCCACGCTTCCACCGCGGCGGACTGGAACTGGCACACCAGGTAGCCATCCTTGCCGCCATAACTTTGCACCAGCAGTCCGGACAGCCCGTCTTCGTCGCCGAGCACAATCGGCACCAGCTCATCGGGCCTGGCGGACTGCAGGGAATGGAAACGGCGTGCAATGGCGGCGCGTACACGGCGCTTGACCATCGCATGGTCGACCGGTTCGTCCTCGCGCAAGGTCCAGACGCGAGCCGCAATCTGCGATTTGGCGTTATAGGCCGCACGGGCCAGGAATTTGCGGGATGAGGACAACACCGTGGCGGTGGCGCCGGGTTTGTTCTTTTCTGCGGAACGGCCTTCCACGCGCTCGATCGCCGACACGTAGATATAAGGATCGCCAGCAAGGATGGACTTCTCCTTGCCCTGTTTGATGATAATTGTAAGCATATGGGCGAAATGATACAGGAGCGACGCCCTGTCCCCGCCATTTGCATTCTGTTCCTGCGAGGCAGCATCCTGTCGCACCGGGCAGGCACAGTTGCGGCGCCTTCGATACGATGCATCCATCGAACAATGATTCACAGAGGAGAAACACGATGAAAATGTCTGCTGCAGTGCGCAACGCCTTGATCGCCGCTTCCGTATTTGCTGTCGCCGCGCCCGTGGCCGTGGTGTCGGCCGCGCCAATGGGCTGGTTCGCCGGTGAACGCGTGCAGGGCAATGGCAAAATCTCCAGGCAGGCACGCGAAGCAAGCAACTTCACCGGCCTCGGCCTAGGCTTGCCGGGCAGCGTCGAAGTCCGGATCGGCAGTGCCGACAGCGTGACCATCGAGTCGGACGACAATATCCTGCCCCTGATTGAAACCGTGGTTGAAGATGGCACCCTGCAAATCCGCCCGATCCGCCCGAACCTGCAGTTCGATACCCGCAACCTGAAGGTTGTGGTCACTGCAAAGAAACTGGAACGCATTTCAGTCGGCGGTTCCGGATCGGTTGATGCGGAAGGCCTGCGCGGCGGCAAACTGTCCTTCAACGTGGGCGGTTCGGGCTCCATGAACTTGCGCAATATTGAAGGCGAATCAGTCACCGTTTCCCTGGGCGGCAGCGGTAACCTGAAAGCGTCCGGCACCGCCGACAAGTTGAAGGTGTCGATCGGCGGCTCGGGCAAGGTCAGCACCGGCCAACTGGCGACACGTGAAGCGGCGGTCAGCATCGGCGGTTCGGGCCAGGCGGTGGTGTGGGCCAAGCAGGCGCTGTCTGTCAGCGTGGCCGGCTCGGGTGACGTGAGCTATTACGGCGAGCCGCAAATTACCAAGAGTGTCATGGGTTCCGGCAGCGTGAAACGCCTGGCTGGCGCCCCGAATTGATCAGAGTTTGTCCCGGCCCGTGTCGCCACAAGCTTCACGGGCTACCTCCTCGAAAAATTTCTTCGAACTTCTCTCCGGCGATCAATTGGTCAAGCCATGTTTCCAACTGCTCAGGACTGGCATTTGCAATTTTTGTCGCTGTACGCTCCTTCCCACCGTGCAGCAAGCAAGCTTTGCTTAAAATTGCACGGTTCGCTTCGGCCCAGCCTTCCTGTCGTCCTTCCTGTCGTCCTTCCTGTCGTCCTTCCAGCGCGCCCTCCCGCTTGGCCTCAGCCCTTGCTGCAAGTAATTGCTGAAACACGGGCATTTCTTTCAATGCGCGGCCCATGTCGTTGATCATTTGCCAGATAAGGTCGTACTCTTCTTCGGTAAACTCCTTATGGCGCCTTGCTTGAACAGTTTTATTCATAATCGGCTCCTGATTGATGTCAAAGAGCGCCATGCGCTGAGTAAAGCTCGCACGAGCTCAGTATTGCCAAACAAGCGCTTGAACGCGGCGTCATGATGGGAAGGCATGCTTCGATTCTTAGAAGCTGCTGGGCTCAGGCTTTGGGCTAGCGCAAGGAAATACGCCCCGGCTAGCGGGGCGTTGTGTGTCAGAGGTCGAATTTGAGCTCGGCGCTCAGGGTGCGCTGGGCGTAAGGGTGGAAGGCCCAATACTTTTCGCCATTCAGGCTGTCGATGCCGACCGAGGCGGTCCACTGCTGATTGAAGCGGTAGCGCAAGCGCACATCGGCGACCAGGTAATCCGAAACGCCCATATACGTCGAGCCATTCGGATCGCTGTTATCCAGCGTGCCGAATTGCCTGCCGCTGTAACGCACGCCAACCGTCCCGGTCCAGTGCTGTCCGACATGGTAAGAGGCCAGCACATTGGCGCGCCACTTCGGCACGCGCGGCTGCCGCTTGCCCACGCTCGATGGCATGGCGTCGTTTGCGACAATCTCCGAGTCCGCATAAGTAAGGCTGCTTTGCAGTGTGAGCCCGTGCGTCAACACATCATCGGCCTGCTGCGACAGCTCCAGTCCGCGCGTGCGGATCTTGCCCACATTCTGCACCGTATTCACCGTCGCGGTCAGCGGCTGCGAATACAGCGCATCGCGCGTGACTTCGCCGAACAACGTGGCGCGCACACTGCCCTGCGCGGTCATGTGCTCCGCCGTCAGCTCACTGGTCCAGGATTTCTCCGCGCGCAGGTTTGGATCGGTGTTGACGATTCTGTCGTCCATGATCGAGCCCTGGAACAGTTCCGCAGCAGTTGGATTGCGCACGGCACGGCCGGCGGAAGCCTTCAGTGCCCATGCTTCGCCGGCGCGCCACGCCAGCGCGGCCTTCGGCGACCAAGCCCGCTCGCGACGGTCGGCGAACGGCAAAAGCTTAGCTGCTGCGCCCGATATCTCGCCGCCATAAGCGCGCCACGTTTCATGCCGCAGGCCCAGCGTTGTCTTCCATTCAGGCGACAGGCGCCAGGTGTCCTGTGCGTACAGACTCTCCAGCCGCGTATTGCCGTTGAAGGCAGACACGTGCCTGCCACTTCCGCCCGCGATCCAGTCTGCCACACTGGTCACCTGCGTGCGCAGCTTGGCGCTCTCGCGTTGCACGCCGAACTCCACCTGGTGGGCGCCACCGGCACGCCAGTTCCCGCGCAGCGCCAGCGTATTCCATCCGCTGCCGCCCATATCGGTCAGGTTGCCCCGCCCTCCCCCGGTCGGCACGCGTGCCCGGTCGCGCGCATAGTCGTAGGCGCTGCCGGCAACCTCCCAATTGAAGTTGCCGCGCCCGTGCGCCTTCAACGACAGGCCGTGCATCAAGTGCTCAAGATCGGCGTGCGCACCGGCGAAGTCGGAAGGCAGCAGCGTGAAACGCTTGCCGCCGATATTGATCATGCCGTTGCTGACAGTATTGCCGGCGCCATCGCGCAAATAGGATTCTGCGCTGCGTACCACATCGTTCTGCCACCAGCCCAGCGTATAGCTGGCCCGCAGCGTTGGCGAGAAGTCGTAAGCCAGTTTCACCTTGGCGTGGTCCTGCACCGTATTCACCTGCCCCGTGCTGCCAAGGATGTACCAATCCTTGCCGGACGGATTGTGGTCGGAGACGGCACCAGTCACCGGCACCCCGGCCGGCTCGCCCGCCTTTGGCACGACGCCGGCTGAGAGCAGCCTGTTGGCAAAGGCAATTGGCTGGCCATCGCTGTCCAGGCGCGACAGGTTCACCCACCACGACAAGGCACCCGCGCGGTCGCCAAGCGATGCGCTGTACTGGCGGCCGGTGTGCCGCGAATCCGTCGCGTACTGTTCGAATTCCTGGCGGGCCCACGACAACTTGGCGTGTGCCTCCCGCTTGCTCGGCATGCGTGTCTGGAAGTCCACCACGGCGCCGACAGAGTTGCCGGCATATGCCGCCGAGAACGGGCCGTACAACACATCGACGCGTTCGATCTCCTCCGGCGCCACCAGGCCCCAGCGCGGTGTGTAGCTCGCGCCGTTGCCCAGCAGGTTGGACAGCAGGATGCCATCGGCATACACCAGGGAACGCGCGCTGTTGCCGGTGCCGGAAGCACGGCTGGCCAGCACCGCATGATCATAGTCGCCGATAAAACGCTTGCGCACGTTCAGGCTTGGCAGGTATTTCAGCGCATCCTCGCTGTCGAAGGCGTTGATGCGCTCCTCGACCTGCGCACCGGTCATGCCTTCTATCGTGGCTGGAATCTGCGTGGGCAGCGATGTCGGGCGACCACCGCTGATTGTCACCACATGGTCCGCTTGCGCCGGGCAAGCGAATCCCATCGCCGCCAGCATTGCTGCCAGCGGTTTGTATTGGAATTTCATGGCCGGTCCTTAGTGCTTGGGAGGTGTGTAAGACAGCGGCTTCACTGGCACTTGCACTTCCACGGCCTCCTGCTTCTTGCCCTTGCCCTGGATGACCAGCGTCATGGGGACGGTTTCACCGGCCTTCATCTGGCGCTTCAGGTCCATCATCATGATGTGGTAGCCGCCGGATGCCAGCGCCACCGTCTTCCCGGCTGGGAGGTCGATGCCGTCAACAGCCGACATCATCATGCGGTCGCCCTGCATCGACATCTGGTGGATTTCAATAATGCCGGCGGCCGGCGAGCGCACCTCAACCAGGCGCGCATCCTGCTTGGAGACCAGCTCCATGAAAGCGCCGGTAGCCTGCCCGGCCGGCACGGTGGCGCGAATCCATGGCTCGCGCACGGTGACTTGTGCCACAGCGGAGGCGGCGAAGGCGATCGACATTGCGAACGCGAAGATCTGCTTTTTCATTTTTCACTCCTTGATTCGTTAAATGGGGGACGAAATCAGGCGTGTGCAGGCGGTCCTCGCGGATTGGACGCCGACCACACCGGCAACGGTTGTGGCGACTGGTAAAACAGGGTTGGGCGCAGCGTGGCACTATCGAGCGGCAACGGCAAAGCAAGTGCGGCAGGCGGCAGGCCAAACCAGCCCGCATGCGGCAAGCAGTAGGAGCAGTCTTCCATATCCATCTGCGCCATCGGTTGCGCTGCCGATTGCGGCTTGCTGCGATTGGTCACGGCGACAAAGGTGGCGTAATCGAGTTCGCCGACGCCCGTCACGCGGGTGCCGTCGTTGAGGCAGATCTCCCAGGTGCGCGGCTTGCCGTTGACCGCATGCGAAATCGCCGGCGCGAGAGCGTTCATCAGGATGGCGAAACACGCGATCCAGATCCAGCGCAGTCGGGTGGACGAATTCATATGCATGGCCGGGATTATAGCCTAGCGCGAAGCTTGCATTTGCGCCGCCAGTTCACGTGCTGCGTGCCAGCGGCTGGCTGGCGAGGGATGGTCAAAACGATCGAAATTGGGGGAATGGCTGTGCTTTACCAGCTTGCGGAAATAGGCAGCCAGCGCCTGCGGCGGCCACCCGGCGCGCGCCGCAAACAGCAAGCCTTCGCGGTCCGCCTCCAGCTCCTGCCGCTGGTTAAAGTTCGCCAGCTTACGCATCAGCGCATGATCGTGGTCGATATCGTGCTCAAACTCGGCGTAGGGCTGGGTCGCCCGTTGGGGCTCGAGCCGCAGCGCTTCCTCAAATTCTTTCAGGTTGTGGCGCAGCACCGCGTGCATGATTTCGTGCGCCAGCAGCATCGCCAGCTCCGCATCGGTCAAGGCCAGTTCATCCACATAGGCGCGGCTGAGCAGCAATCTTCCGCCCGCCATGGCGAAGGCATTGGCGTCGCCATCGGTGGTGGTATGCAGCTCCCACGGCCATGCGGCGGACTCCGGGAATTCGCGCTTCGCCTGTTCGATCAATGGCCGCGCCAGTCGAGCCACGCGGGCACCGAAGCGCTCATCGTCGTCAAGGCGGTACGCCCTGCGCAGATTCTCGACCTGCTCGCGGTATAGTTTCGCCGAACCGGCCATGACTTCAGACTGGGTCACGGCTTGGGCGGCGACGCCCTGGGCGATGAATAAAATGGCAATCAGGTAGCGCAACATGATGAACACATTGTGCCACCGATTCGCCGGCCGGGGCCTCAGGCCTTCCACACCTCGCGTGGGATTTCGACGGTCGTGGCGCCGTCGGTCAGCCAGATCTGTCCGTCCTGGATCGTGCACTGGAGCTGCATGGAGCGCTGCGCCATTTTCTCCAGTGCGGCGCTGGCATCGGCGTCGATGTTCACCACGCTGACATTCTTGGCGCGGTCGATCTTGCTGGCCAGCTGCTTCCACCACACGTGGGAAGCGGAGCTGTAGGAATACACCATCACCTTTTCGGAGCGGCCCGCCGCCTTCAGGATGCGGCGTTCGTCCGGCTGGCCGACTTCGATCCATAACTGGATCGCCCCGGTCAGGTCCATCTGCCACAAATCCGGCTCCTCGGTATCGGAGATGCCTTTCGCGTTCACCAGCGCCTCGTCGGCATGGATCGCGAAGGCGACGATGCGCACCATCAGGCGTTCGTCCGTCTCGGACGGATGGCGCGCCAGGGTCAGCATATGGGTTGCGTAGTAATTGCGGTCCATGTCCGCGATGGACAGTTCCGCCTTGTAAATCGTCGATTTCAGTGCCATTACTTATGATTTCTTATTATTTGAAGATTACAGTCCGGTCGCCGTTCAGCAGGATGCGGTGCTCGACGAACCACTTCACAGCGCGCGCCAGCACTACGCATTCGACGTCGCGCCCGATCGCGGTCAGCGCGTCCGAGCCCATGGCGTGGTCCACGCGTTCCACGTCCTGCTCGATGATCGGGCCTTCATCCAGGTCGCCGGTCACGAAGTGGGCGGTGGCGCCGATCAGCTTCACGCCGCGCTTGTGCGCCTGCGCATACGGCTTGGCGCCCTTGAAGCTGGGCAGGAAGGAGTGATGGATATTGATCGCCTTCCCTTTCAGGCGCTCGCACATCGACGGCGACAGGATTTGCATATAGCGCGCCAGCACCACCAGGTCCACCTTGTGGGTATCCATCAGCTCCGCAATGCGCGCTTCCTGCGCCAGCTTGGCCTGCTCCGGCGCACCGGTCGCCAGCGGCAGGTGGTGGAAAGGAATGTTGTAGCTGGCCGCCAGCTGGTAGAAGTCCATGTGGTTGGACACGATGGCCGGGATCTCGACCGGCAGCAGCCCGCTCTTGTAGCGGAACAGCAGGTCGTTCAGGCAGTGGCCGATCTTCGACACCATCAGCATCACGCGCGGCTTGGCGTGCGCATCGTGCAGCGCCCATTCCATGCCCATGGCGTCCGCCACCTTGGCGAAATCCTCGCGCAGCACGGCATCGCTGAACGCCGCATCTTCGCGCGCAAAATGCACGCGCATGAAGAAACGTTGCGTTTCCGCGTCACCAAACTGGGCGGAATCGATGATGTTGCAGCCATGTTCAGCCAGGAATCCCGATACACGATGGACGATGCCGCGCTGGTCGTGGCAAGAGAGCGTGAGGATGTATTCTGGGTGATTCATGGCACTTTCTGGTCGTTGGCGGGACGGTATTGTCGCATGAACGTTGCCACGGCTGCCAAAATACAGAATAGAATGACCGTACTATTTCTAAAAAGGAGCCAAAATGGAGAACACCCAGTTCCGCCTCGCCGCCCGTCCGGTCGGCTTGCCCAAGGACAGCGACTGGCAGATCACCAGGGAGCCAGTGCGCGAGCTGGCCGACGGTGAAGTGCTGGTCAAGACGCTCTACCTGTCGCTCGACCCCGCCATGCGCGGCTGGATGAACGACGCCAAGTCCTATATCCGCCCGGTCGGCATCGGCGAAGTGATGCGCGCCGGCGGCCTGGGTGAGGTGATCGCTTCCAAATCGCCGCGCTTTGCCGTGGGCGACCAGGTCGGCGGCGGCTTCGGTGTGCAGCAGTACTGGGTGGGCGCCGCCGACGACCGCCACGCCGGCCTGCACAAGATCGACACCCGCCTGGCCCCGGCCACGACCTGGCTCAACACCCTCGGCATGCCCGGCATGACCGCCTACTTCGGCCTGCTGGAAGTGGGCCAGCCGAAAGCCGGCGAGACCGTGGTCGTATCCGGTGCGGCCGGCGCTGTCGGCCAGACTGTCGGCCAGGTGGCCAAGCAGCTCGGCTGCCGCGTGGTCGGCATTGCCGGCGGCAAGGAGAAGTGCGACTTCGTGGTCAATGAGCTCGGCTTCGATGCCTGCATCGACTACAAGGGCGGCGACGTGCGTGCCGGCCTGAAGGAACACTGTCCAAATGGCGTTGACGTATACTTCGATAACGTTGGTGGCGACATCCTCGACATCGTTCTCACGCGCATCAACCTGAAGGCCCGGATCGTGATCTGCGGCGCAATTTCGCAGTACAACAACACGACCGCGGTCAAAGGTCCAGCCAATTACCTGTCCCTGCTGGTGAATCGCGCGCGCATGGAAGGCATGGTCGTGTTCGACTACGCCGACCGCTACCACGTAGCCGTTGCCGCGCTCGGCAAATGGCTGCAGGAGGGTAAGATCAAGAGCCGGGAAGATGTCGTGCAAGGCATCGAGAAATTCCCGCAGGCGCTGACAATGCTGTTCGAAGGCAAGAACTTCGGCAAGCTGGTCCTGCAAGTCGCCTGACATCCCTTCCCTGCGGCTCCTTCTGCGCGGCCCAACCGACGCAGCGAAGGAGCCAGCATGAGCCAGCAACAACAAAACGCCACGGCAAAGGATGCCGTGGCGCTACTCACCTCCGACCACGACAAGGTCAAGAAACTGTTCCGCGAGTTTGAGAAATGCGATGCCACGCACCAGGGCTTGAAGCACGACCTGGCGCAGCAGATCTGCATGGACCTGACGATCCACGCCACCATCGAAGAAGAAATCTTCTACCCCGCTGTGCGCGCCGAAACCGGCGAAGAGGAAACAGTCGATGAAGCGCTGGAAGAGCACGGCACCATCAAGGAACTGGTCGAGCACATCCGCGGCATGGCCACCGGCGACGGCGAGCTCGATAGCGCGGTACAGAAATTGCGTGAATGCGTCGAGCATCACGTGGCCGAAGAAGAACAGGAAATGTTCCCGACAGTGCGGCAAAGCGATGCCAACCTGGCGGAACTGTGCGAACAGCTTCAGGACCGCAAGGAAGAACTGGAGCATGACTTCGGCGCCACACCCGTGCGCGGCAATAATACTGCCGAAGCGGAAGGCGAACGCTCGGCCACCGGCCAGGCTGGTTCGTAATACTGAAAAAATAATTTGAACTTTTACCGCAGACCTTCCCTCAAAGCCCAAGAAGCAGCCACGGCGCTGCTTCGGGCCCGGGCCCGCGCCCGGATTGTTGGGCACATTGAGGGAGGTGCATCATGGCGACACAAGACGAGCAGGTCAGGATCGGCAATGGCAAGCGCGGCTTTGCGGCGATGGATAAAGAAACCCAGCGCATGATTGCCAGCAAGGGCGGCCAGGCCGCGCACCAGAAGGGTACGGCGCATGAATTCACCTCGGAGGAAGCGCGGCGCGCCGGACAGAAAGGCGGTGAAGTGGTCAGCCGCAACCGCGAGCACATGGCGGAAATCGGGCGCAAAGGCGGCGAGAGCCGGCAAACCGCGCGCAATGGCAACCGGCAAGGAGACCAGGGCGAACCAGGCTGACGCCGGCGGGACGATCAACGGCCGGGCTTTACATCTTGCAGGATGCGTGCCAACGCTTGCTGGAACAGTTCCGGTTCCTCGATCTGGGGAATATGCCCGGCGCGCGGGATGCGGACGATTTGCGCACGGGGAATCAGGCGTTGCAGGTTTTCCGCCTGCGACAGGGGCGTGATCGTGTCGGTGTCGCCCCACAGCAAGGTCACCGGCCAGTCGATCCGGCCATACGCATCCGGGAAATCGCTGGCTGCGTGCCCGCGCCGCGCCAGCAATTCCGGCAGCCAGGCAGCGACGTGCCTGTAGCTGCCCTCCAACGCCAGCGGCTGCTGGTAGATCTTCTGCCAGGCGGGTGTGGCTTTTTCCTTTTCGCTGACGAAGCTTTTCAGCAGGGTTTCGGTGTACGCCGGGTTGGTCAGCAAGCCGGCCGCCAGCGGTTGGCTGACCCAGCGCCAGCGCAGCACCGATTGCAGCATGCTGTCGCCCTGCCCTTGCGCGCCCTCCAGCCCCAGCGCGGCATCCACCAGCACCAGGGCCTGTACCCTACCCTCGTCCGGCGTCGACAGCAAGGCCTCCATCAGCGGCGCTGCGCCGAAAGAATGCGCCACGAACACCGCGCGGCGGATGCCCGCATTGTCCAGTGCCCTGCGCAGGCGCGCTGCCTGCTGTTGCTTGTCGTATTCGCCGGATGCGGGCGGGATCGCGTAGCCGAACGGCGGCATGTCGAACGCGATCGCCTGGTAGCCAAGGCTGGTGGCGGTCTCCATGGACGCCCGCCAGGTTTCGCTCCACGAGCCCGTGCCGTGCAGGAAGACCACGGCCGGCGCCTCCCGGCTGCCGGAACGCTGCATGAAGACTTGCGCATCGCCCGCGTCGACAAACTCGCCTCCTTGCGGGGCAAGCGCTTCGCGATTGCCGGTCTGGCGGGCTTCCGCCTGCCACACCGCCACCGCGCCCAACACGGCCGCACTGCCGGCCAGCGCCAGCAGCGCGCAGGCCAGCAGGCGCTTAATAGTCATACACGTGTTCGACTTCCACACCCTGGCGCGGGGCGTCGACCAGGTAGTGCGACAGCGCCGCCACCCGCATCACCAGCGCCACGCGCTTGCGCCCCGGTTCGGTCAGGATCGGTTGTTCGAACAGCACCCGCGTATCGGGTGGCGCCGCGGTGCCCTGGCCCCGCGTCAGCACCGTAACCAGGATCACGTCGCTGTTGCCGGCGATATCCTGCAGCCGCACGTCCTGCAGCCCCAGGCGCGTTGCCGCCAAGCGGAAGTCGTAATAACGTGGCAGCTCCAGCACGGCGCGGCCATCGTCCAGCATGCGCAGCAGCTTGACGTTCGGCAGATCGGCCAGGTCGTAAGGCTCGTGGTCGGCCACCACCTGCGTCGTCATCAGAGCCGGCTCATACGCCGCGCGGGTGCCAAATTTGATCAGCTGCCCGTAGGCTGCCTTGACCAGGTATTCGGTGGTCAGCGCGTAGCGGCGTTCCAGCTTGCGCAGCATATTGGCGCCGAACAGCGGCGTGTCTGCCCACAGCCCTTTCAGCTTGGCACTGAAGTCGTACAGGTACCACGGCTCCTTGCGTATGAAGTCGACGTAGTCCTGCGCCACGCGCGCACCGTATTCATCCTCCGGTGTCAGCCCGGAAGCTGTCGCCCAGCTGACGCGGCCCAGCGTGTTCTCGTACAGCGAGCGCAGGCCGTATTCCACCGTGGTGCTGCTGCCGATCACGCCGATCATCACGTGATAGCCGGCGTTGTTGGGGTATTTGGCGCGCACCTGTTCTTCAGTCACGGCGGCGTAGCTGGTCCAGATCTGGCCCACGTGCCCGAAGAAAGGGAAATTGTGGGCCGGATGCTTCTTTACATAGCGGGCGTATTCGGCCGGGCTGTGCACCAGGAACCATTCCGGGAACGTCAGGAACGTCTGCTCCACGCTGCGCCGCTGTTCCGCTGCAATCGGGCTCTCGGCGGAACTGGTCAGGCAAGCGGCCAGCAGGCTCAAAGCCAGCAAGAGTTTGCGCATATCAGATCCGTTTGAAGGCCATCAGGACGTTCGCGGACGGATCGCCTTCCTGCACGATGCGTTCGCCCGTATGCTCGAAACCGGCGGCTTCCACACGCTTGATCCATTCGTCCACCGACGCGAAGAAGCGCAGCTCCGACGAGTTGACGGCCCATGGCTCGCCCAGGCCGGCATTGAACACACAGTGCGCCAGGCTGACGAAATCGTCCATCGTGCGGTCTTTCACGTCATGGTCGCGCACCACGAAGTAGCCGCCAGGGCGCACGATGTTCGCCACCGAGGCCAGGAACGGTTGCAGCTTGTGCGGTTCCATATGGTGCAGGCCGATAAAGCAGCTCACCAGGTCCGCGCTTTGCTCGGGCAGTTCGATCGGCGCGAAATCTTTCATGTGCACGAATTTGCCAACCTTCAGCAAGCCGCCGCGCTCCACTATGTCGACCGGCGAATAACCAGGCGCCTTGTCGTGCACCAGCGTCACCTTGCCGCGCAGTTTGAGGTGCTTGCGCAGCGCATTGACGTAACGGCCAGTGGTGCCGATTTCGACGTAATCCCTCAACACCTGGTCGCCCAGCAGGCGCTTGGCCTGGACGCCCATCTCTTCCTTCTGCACCACCAGCGACGGCAGCGCATAGCGCAGCAGCGACAGCGGCGGCGTGATGCCCGGCAGGCCGGCCTGCAAGGCGCGGTAGATCGATTCTTCGTCGTGGTTTTCGGTAGTCGCCTTGCGGATCAGCGTGTGGAAACGGTCTTCCGGGAACAAGTTGAAGATGTTCTGCAGGAAGGCGTAGAACTTGTCCGCTTCGCGCTCGCTGCCATACACCGAGTGGAACAGCGAACGGCGCGCGGCTTCGCCAGCCGGATTCAGGTCCAGCGTCGGCGCATAGTATTTATCCCACAGCGCGCCGCGCAGGCGGTACTCCGGATCGAGCTCGCGCTTCATGGCAAACAGTTCCTTCGCGCGCGGATAGGCGCGGTGGAATTGTTCATGCGTGCCGTGCAGCTGGTATGGCAGGTAGTAGGTGCCGCCGCATTCCAGCACGGCGTCGATCAGCTCGCGCGTCCAGACGCCAACGCGTTCGCGTGCATTGTCGCGCGTGCGCTGCTTGTGGTACAGCACGAAGGCGAAAGTTTCGCCGCGCGCCCACGACAGCAGCGTGCCCGGATCGGACAGCGAGTGGCGGATCGAGATATTGATCGTGTTGACCCTGTGCTTGGCGAGGATGGCCGACATCTTCGGCACGAATTCGTCCATGCGTGTGCAAGGCACGAAATACTCCTGCAGCACGTAGGTGCGCTCGGTGCGGCCCAGCGGCTCCAGCTCCGCCGTGTCGTAGCCTGCTTCGTAATTGCGCCAGTGGACCTTCTTCTTCCGGTACAGCAGCGGGTCGAGCAGGTATTCGCGGCGCCATTTGCCGAAGGGCGATTCCGATACCGACCACAGCAAATACAGCTCCGCCAGGTAGGCGCGGTTCAACGGCTGCAGGCGCGGCTTGTCGGCCGGCAGGTCGGTCTCGGTCCAGGTAACGGCACGCGCGCGGTTGTAATACGGCGGATACAGGTCGGCGTTGTGGAAAGTGATCTCCTTGCGGCCGCGTACATTCACGTCGAACCAGGCCGGATAGCCCTTGGTGGCCATCTTCACGCTATTGCGCTGGACGCGCGTGTTGGGTACCAGCTCCAGCTCGGCCTCGGCGATGATGCCGATCGCGCCGTAGCCGCCGATCGCCGCATAAAACAGTTCGCTGTTCTTCTGAGGGCTCGCCTCGCGCACCTCGCCGCTGGCCAGCACCAGCGTAATCGAACGGACCGACAGTACCACCGGGCCCAGGCCCATATAGCGCCCGTGGGCATTGACCGACAGCGCGCCGCCAACCGTGAAGTTGGCATAGGTCTGCATGATTTTCACCGACAGGCCGTGCGGGTCGATGAAGCGCTGGATATCGCACCAGCGGATGCCTGCCTGCACGCGGATAAGCCGGTCGGCCGGCGAGAATTCAAGCACGCGGTTCATGCCGCGCAGATCAAGGTGCAGGCTGCCCGGGCTGGCCGTGTGGCCGCCCATGCTGAAATGGCCGCCGCCGATGGAAATCGGCAGGCTGGTCTTGCGCAGTGCGTCCTGCAGGTCCGCCGTGGTGCTTGGTGTGGCTACGGCGTAGACATTGATCGGATTGAGCTGGGTAACGTCGTTTACGGTTGGCATAGTCTTACTTTGCGATGTTCACTTGCAGGTAATCGTGGCGCGACAGCGGATCATCGCCATAACGGTTCTTGCCTTCTCCGCCGCGGCGGCAAAGCAGAAGCAGTACCCAGAGCGGGCCCAGGACAGGGATCAACAGCAAAAGAAGACTCGGGCCGGAGCGGCCGATATCGTGCAGGCGCTGGGTCGAGACGGCCAGCGCGCCCCAGGTGAATGCGGCCGCAAACACGGCTGCGCCGGGATCGCCCAGCAACTCATTGGCGAGCATGCCGAATGCCAGGCAAACCAGGCCAAGTGCGATGATGCGTGTCAGCCAGGTGCGGCGGTTGATGCGCCCCTGGCATCGGAAATATTTTGCTAGCAGTTCCATTACTTTTCCTACAAAGGACGGGGCGGGCCCGAAAAGTGGACTAGCTTAGCAAATCCTAATAATGTTGCAAAACGGAATTCATATCGGAACACCGATGATCACGCTCGATGCCTTGAACAAGGCGGTCGCTTCGACACCGGCTTCGAGCTCCATCAACACTTCGCTGTCGCGCGTGACGGTGGCCGCAATCGTACCCCCGCCGGGCAGGGCGATGGTCACCTCGGAATTAACGGCCCCAGGCTGGACGCGGCATACCGTCCCGCGCAGCTGATTTCGCGCCGACAGTTTGCCGGTTTCGCCGGTCGCGAGGATGATCGAAGAAGCCTTAACTAAAGCGAAAGCTTCAGTTCCTTCTTGCAAACACAGGCTTTCTGCGCTCTCGTGTGTGATGATTGCAACAATCTCCTGCCCTCCAACAATGCGCAGCACGATTTCGTCATTGACCGCGCCGCGCTTGATGTTCGCCACGGTTCCCGAGAATTGATTGCGCGCGCTGGTTTTCATTTTCATTGATTGCAACAGAAGGTAATCATCTGCCAACCCTTGCGATTGGCGGCTCAAGTGTTTCATGAACACGGTGTGCTCGTATTCGATGCGGCGGAAGTTCGCCACCAGTTGCGCACCGCGATGCGTGAGCCGCGTGCCGCCGCCGCCCTTGCCGCCCGCCGAGCGTTCCAGCAGCGGCTCGCCGGCCAGGTTGTTCATCGCATCGATCGCATCCCACGCGGCCTTGTAGCTCATGCCGATAGCCTTGGCGCCCTGCGTGATGGAGCCATGTTCCGCGATGCTGGCCAGCAGTTCCACGCGCTGGTGCCCACCGAAGTCCCTGCCATCGAGCGTGATCCAGACTTCGCCCTGCAATGCAACCTGCTTAACCATTACTGCCCGCCCCGGCCACGCGGCCGTCCGCCATCGTCAATACATGGCCGCCGAACGTCGCGGCATCGTCAGGATCGTGCGTAATCATCAGCATCGGAATGTCGAGTCGCCGCTGCAAGGTATCGAGTTCGGCGCGCATGCGTACGCGCAGCGCCGGATCCAGCGCAGCGAACGGTTCGTCGAGCAGCAGCGCGCCCGGTTCCGCCACCAGCGCACGCGCCAGCGCCACGCGCTGCCGCTGGCCGCCGGACAACTCCGCAGGCCGCTGGTGCGCTACCTCCGTCAGGCCGAAAGCCTCCAGCCAGTAGCGCACCGCTTCCGGCTCGCCGCGCGGCGCCAGGTTGAACCAGCCGCGCTGCAGGCCAAAGCCAATGTTCTGGCGCACGTTCAGGTGCGGGAACAGCGCATAATCCTGGAACAGGTAGCCCACGCGCCGCTTGCGCGCCGGCACATCGATGCCTGCGCTGCTGTCGAACACCTTGATTCCATCGAGCTCGATCACGCCGCTGTCGGGCCGCGACAGGCCGGCGATTGCCTTCAGCATCTGGCTCTTGCCCGCGCCGGAAGCGCCGTAGATCACCACGCGCTTGCTGGCCGCTTCGAATTGCGCATCGAGCAGGAAGCTGCGCGGGCCGGCGCGCAAGGCTTTGCGAATATTCACACGGATTGTCATGCCGCCTCCTTTGCACGGTTCGGCACCAGCCGATTGGCCGCGACCAGCACGATGACGCACGTCAGCGATGTGATAATCACCAGCAGGTTGGCAGTATCGTCCTGCCCTGCCTGCACTGCTTCATACACAGCGATCGACAGCGTCTGCGTCTTGCCGGGGATACTGCCCGCCACCATCAGCGTCGCGCCGAACTCGCCCATCGAGCGTGCGAAAGCGAGTAAAGTGCCGGCCAACACGCCGCGCCATGCCAGCGGCAGGCTGACGCGCAGGAATACCCCGAGCGGCGGCACGCCAAGCACGCGCGCCGCCTGCTCCAGCTGCACATCGACCGCTTCGAAAGCCGAACGTGCCCCCTTCAGCACCAGCGGGAACGCCACCACCGCAGCTGCGATCACCGCGCCCTGCCACGTGAAAATCAGGTTGATGCCGAAGTGCTGCTGCAGCCAATGGCCGATAGGGCCATTGCGGCCGATCAGCACCAGCAGGTAGTAGCCAAGCACGGTCGGCGGCATCACCATCGGCAGCGTGAGCACAGCGTCCAACACGTCGCGGCCGGGAAAGCGCCCGCGCGCCAGCAGGTAGCCAAAGCCGACGCCCAGCACCAGGTCGATCACGGTGGCCCACAACGCCACCTTCAGAGACAGGCCCAGGGCAATCAGCGCAGCATCCATCGTTTATGGCTTTCCGAAACCGAACCGCGCCAGGATGGACTGTCCGCCTGGCGACAAAATGAACTCCGCGAAGGCGCGCCCGCCCGCCGGATTCGGTCCTTTCTTGATCAATGCCAGCGGATACGTGATTGGCGTGGTGGTCGGCACCACCATCGCGGTGCGTACCTTCTCAGCCTGCGATGCGACATCGGTCTGGTAGACCAGGCCCGCTTCGACCTCACCGCGTGCGATGTAATCCAGGCTCTGGCGCACATTGGTGCCGAATACGAACTTCGGCTCCAGCTCCCCCCACAGGGCGACTTTTTCCAATGCACCCTTGGTATACCGGCCCACCGGCACGCTGGCAGGATTGCCCGTCGTCAGGCGCTGGACAGCAGGTTGGCGCAAGTCGGCCAGCGTGCGCAAGTCCAGCTTGCTGCCGAAGGGCACGGCGACTACCAGCCGGTTGCTGGCGAAGTCGCGGCGGGTGCCGGGGGCCAAGTGCGGCCGGGCCCGGTCCATCGATTCCTGGTCGGCGGAAGCGAACACATCGGCTGGCGCCCCCTTGGCGATCTGGGCCGCCAGCGCGTCGGAAGCCGCGAAATTCAGCAGGACCCGGTCGCCTGGGTGAGCAGCTTCGAAGACGGCTGCTGCCTCACGGAAAGCGTTGTTGAGACTGGCCGCGGCGGATACAGTGATTTCAGCAGCAGAGGCGGCGCCGGCGGCGCAGATCAGCA
>JBCNOX010000439.1:0-4893 GCA_039593645.1 Pseudoduganella sp. | reverse complement strand
AATTTCGGGCTAAACTTGCTGGATAAATTGCCGGGCGTAAAGCGCCGGCTGATTTCACATGCCCTTGGAAAGCTGTAAAGCGGAGACCCTATGAAGATGAGTAAGCTGGTATTGGCAATGACTTCGGTCATGCTGATGTCCTGTGCGGATGCGCAGAACGCAAAAGAAGAAGCGCAGCTGCGCAAAGCCCTGGCGGAGCGCCTGAACGGCGTCAAGATCGACTCCGTCAAGAAGTCGCCGATCGCCGGGATGTATGAAGTCGCCATCGGCAACGAGGTGCGCTACACCGACCCGACCGGCCGCTACCTGGTCGAAGGCCACATTCTTGACCTGCAGACCCGTACCGACCTGACCCAGGCCCGCATCGATGACCTGAACAAGATCAAGTTCGACGAGCTGCCGTTCGAACTGGCGATGAAGACTGTCAAGGGCAACGGCAAGCGCGTGATGGCGATTTTCGAAGACCCGAACTGCGGCTATTGCAAGCGCTTCCGCGCTACCACGCTGGCCGCCATGGACAACGTGACCGTGTACACCTTCATGTACAACATCCTGTCGCCGGATTCGTTCACCAAATCGCAGAACATCTGGTGTTCGGCGGACCGCAACAAGGCCTGGGATGACTGGATGTTGAACGGCAAGGCGGCAGCGGCTGCGCCGAATGGCTGCACGTCGCCGAACGACAAGGTGCTGGCCCTGGGCCAGAAAATGAGCATCAATGGCACGCCGGCGATCTTCTTCGCCGACGGCAGCCGCATTGCAGGAGCAGTTGACCAGCGTACGCTGGAAGCGAAGTTCGCCACCATCAAATAGTCGTTACAACTAGGGAGCTGGCATGGTCACATTGAACATCAACGGGCGCGACGTACAAGTCGACGCCGACCCTTCCACGCCCATACTGTGGGCCTTGCGCGACAATCTCAATATGACCGGCACCAAGTTTGGCTGCGGCATGGCGATGTGCGGTGCGTGCACGGTGCACCTGGAAGGGCAGGCAATCCGCTCCTGCGTGACGCCGATTTCGGCGGCCGTGGGGCAGAAGATCACCACCATCGAAGCCATGTCCGCCGACAAGGTGGGCAAGGCGGTGCAGGATGCCTGGGTCAAGCACGATGTGCCGCAATGTGGCTACTGCCAGAGTGGCCAGGTGATGAGCGCAACGGCCCTGCTGCGCACCAACAAGGCGCCGACTGATAGCGATATCGACAATGCCATGTCGGGCAATATCTGCCGCTGTGGTACCTATCAACGGATCCGCGCCGCCATCAAGGACGCCGCGAAATCCATCGCTTAAGGGAGGCCGCCATGCGCAAAGAATGGTTCATGGCAGCTCAAGCGGACGGTGCGGCTCCTGAAGGCGTGTCGCGCCGTACTTTCCTGAAGGCCGGCAGTGGCTTGATCCTCGGCTTCTACGTCGCCAGCAACGGCGGGCGCTTTGCCCGTGCGCTGGCTGCCGACGCGCCGGCCAAGCCGCCAGTGGCGCCCAACGCGTTCCTCCACATCGCCGCCGACAATACCGTCACCATCCAGGTCAACCGTCTCGAATTCGGCCAGGGCGTGCACACCGCGCTGCCGATGCTGATCGCGGAGGAACTCGATGCGGACTGGTCGCAGGTGCGTTCCTCGCTGGCACCGGCCGGCGAACCGTATAAAGACCCGAATTTCGGCATCCAGATGACGGGCGGCTCGACCGCCGTCAAGCACTCCTGGCAGCAGCACCGCGAAATCGGCGCCCGTGCGCGCGCCATGCTGGTGGCTGCGGCGGCCGAAAAGTGGAAAGTGCCTGCCGACCAGGTGCGCGCTTCGAAAGGCATGCTGACCGGACCGTCCGGCCAGAGCGCGACGTT
Source organism: Pseudoduganella sp. (assembly GCA_039593645.1). Lineage (GTDB taxonomy): Bacteria > Pseudomonadota > Gammaproteobacteria > Burkholderiales > Burkholderiaceae_D > Rugamonas. The sequence continues at coordinate 3,046 of JBCNOX010000439.1, read as the reverse complement.
CGGCGCCATGGCCGATGCGGCCATGAAGCAGCCGGTGCCGAAGGACGTGAAGCTGAAGGACGTCAAGGACTTCACCATCATCGGCAAGCCGACGCCGCGCCTCGATGCGCGCGCCAAGTCGACCGGCGCCCAGCAATTCGGCATGGACTTCAAGCCGGAAGGCGCCAAGGTGGTGGTGGTGGCACGTCCGCCGATTTTTGGCGGCAAGGTGAAGAAGTTCGATGCCTCCAAGGCGAAAGCCATCCCGGGCGTGATCGATGTCATCAAGGTCGATACCGACCGCGGCGGCAACGGCCTGGCCGTGGTGGCGAACGGTTACTGGCCGGCCAGGCAGGGCCGCGAGGCGCTGGTGGTCGAGTGGGATACCGAGGGCCTGGAAAAGGTCAGCAGCAAGAAGCAGCTGGCCGAGTACAAGGCGCTGGCGAAGAAGGCCGGCACGCCGGTGAAGAAGGCCGATATCGCGGCCATCGCCAAGGCGCCGAAGAAGATCCGCGCCACTTATGAATTCCCGTACCTGGCGCATGCGCCGATGGAGCCGCTGAACTGCGTGGTGGACTTGAAAGCCGATTCCTGCACCATCTGGGCGGGCAGCCAGTTCCAGACGCTGGATGCGGTGGCTGCGGCCAAGGCGGCCGGGCTGACGCCGGACAAGGTTACGCTTAACACCATGATGGCTGGCGGGGGCTTCGGCCGCCGCGCGGTGCCGACCTCCGATTACATCGTGGAAGCGGTGAACGTGGCCAAGGCCTGGGGCAAGGGACCGGTCAAGCTGATCTGGAGCCGCGAGGACGATATCAAGGGCGGCTACTACCGTCCTTCCCACGTGCACCAGGCCGATATCGGCTTCGACGCCAAGGGCAATATCGTGGGCTGGAACCATGTGATTGTCGGCCAGTCCATCATCACCGGCACGCCGTTCGAACCGATGATGGTGAAAGAGGGCGTAGACGCGACCATGGTCGAGGGCATGGGCGATCCGTATTCGGTGCCGATGAACCTGAGCGTGCATAACGTGAAGGCCAATGTGCCGGTGTTGTGGTGGCGCTCCGTTGGTTCGACCCACACCGCGTTCGTGATGGAGACGCTGATCGACGAGGCGGCGCATGTCGCCAAAATGGATCCGGTGGAATACCGCCGCAAGCTGATCGATCCCAAACATGCGCGCCAGCTGGCGGCGCTCAACCTGGCGGTGGAGAAGTCGGGCTACGGCAAGACAAGGCTGCCGAAGGGCCAGGCCTGGGGCGTGGCGCTGCATGAGTCGTTTGAAACTTCCGTGGCCTATGTCGTGGTGGCCTCCATGAAAAATGGGCAGCCCAAGGTGCACAAGGTGACTGCCGGCGTGCATTGCAACCTGCCGGTGAATCCGATGAGCATCGAAGCGCAGGTGCAGGGCGCTGCGCTGATGGGGCTGGGCACCACCTTGCCTGGCGCGGCGATTACGCTGAAGGATGGCGTGGTCGAACAGTCCAACTTCAGCGACTACACGGTGGCGCGCATGACGGACATGCCGGTAGTGGAAGTGTTCACTGTCGCATCGACCGATAATCCGACCGGCATGGGTGAGCCAGGCTTGCCTCCGCTGGCTCCGGCCCTGGCCAACGCAGTGTTCAAACTGACCGGCAAGCGCGTACGCAAGCTGCCGTTCGACCTGGCCAAGGCGTAAGGCAGGCGTCGCACGTGGCCGCCCACACCGCCACCAACTCGCCCGCCACCGCTGCGGGCGATGGCGGCGTGGCCGGCATCCTGCTCGCCGCCGGTCGTGGCAGCCGGTTCGACCCGACGGGTGCGCGTTATAAGCTGTTGCAGGCGCTGCCGAATGGCGAGGCGGTTGTCGCCGCCAGCGCTCGTGCCTTGCTGGCCGCCTTGCCGCGCGTCGTTGCCGTCGTGCGACCGGATGACACGGCCACGGCAAGTCTTTTGCGCGGCCTGGGCTGCGAAGTCGTAGCCTGTGCAAACGCCGACTCGGGCATGGCTGCCTCGCTTGCCTGCGGCGTCCAGCACGCGCAAGAGGCCAACGGCTGGCTGATCGCGCTGGCTGACATGCCCTATGTGCAGCCCTCCACCATGGCAACGCTGTCCGGTGCGATCGGGCAGGGCGCCGGCATCGCCGCGCCATTGCACCTGGGCCAGCGCGGCAACCCGGTCGCTTTCGGCCGCGTCCACCTGGCCGCCCTGCTGGCGCTGGAAGGCGACCAGGGTGCCCGCAGCATCTTGAAAAACAACCCGGTTAACGAACTGACGGTGAACGATCCCGGCATCCTGCAGGACATCGACAAGCCGTCCGACATCCAATGAAAAACAAAAAAATCAGCTACACCATCGCCGCCAATGACCCGGCAACCCACATGTTCCAGGTCTCGATGACCATTGAGGCGCCTGCTCCCGAAGGCCAGGTACTGGTGCTGCCGGCCTGGATCCCCGGCAGCTACATGATCCGCGAATTCTCGCGCAACATCGTGCAGATCCGCGCCGAGGCAAGCGGCCAGCCGGTCGAACTGGCAAAGCTCGACAAGCATTCCTGGCAAGCCGCACCCTGCAAGGGCAAGCTCACGGTGCATTACGAAGTCTATGCCTGGGACCTGTCGGTGCGCGCCGCCCACCTCGACCAGACCCACGGCTTCTTCAACGGCACCAGCGTGTTCCTGCGCGCCGTGGGCCAGGAAGCCGAACCGCACGTGGTCGACATCCAGCGCCCGGGCCACGAGGACGCCGCCGGGTGGCGGGTCGCCACCGCGCTGAAAGAGCTGAAGGCCAGGCGCTATGGCTTCGGCACCTATATCGCCCAGGACTACGACGAGTTGATCGACAGCCCGGTGGAAATGGGCGCCTTCGAAATGGCCAGCTTCAAGGCGCTGGGTGTGCAGCATGACGTGGTGTTCACCGGCCGCGTACCCAACCTCGACATCGCCCGCGTCTGCGCCGACCTGAAACGGATCTGCGAAACGCAAATCGCTTTCTTCGAACCGCGCACGAAAAAAGCCCCGATGGACCGCTACGTCTTCATGACGATGGTGGTAGGGGATGGTTACGGTGGCCTGGAGCATCG
>JBCNOX010000438.1:0-4899 GCA_039593645.1 Pseudoduganella sp. | reverse complement strand
TGCCTACGACCGTGAGGGCCTTGCGTGTGATGCTTGCGGTTGCGCTGGCCTGGTCCGTGATCGTGTAGTTACCGGCATATCCGCCGCCGTAAGTGCTGGAGATGCTCACAAGCTTGCCACTGCCTGCATTGGCGTCCGCGAAAGTACCAGTTGCCGACAGGCTAATCGCCTCACCAGCCACAAGGTTGGAGAACACTGCGTTGCTGGTATCGAGCTGCGCAGCGGTGCTGCCGTCGTACGTCTTGCCAGCCGCGGTAATCCCCGAAACAGTCGCAGCGCGCGGCGTAATCGAGCCGGTTACGCCGACAGGAGTGCTGATCGTGTAGTTCGAAGCAAGCCCGGTGCCATCCGACAGTAGCAGGCCGCTAACCGTGACCGACTTCGATACGCCGACGTTCTTGTCCGCAAAGACGCCAGTCAGGCCGGAGACATTCAAGCTCTCCGCGCCAACCAGCCCGTTGAGCGTGCCGCCGCCAAGCGAAGCCGAAGTGTTGCCGTCATAGACCTTGTCGGCTGCGGCGAGACCAGTCAGGGTCAAGGCCTTGGCCGCGATCGATGCGCTGTTGGCGCCACTGGCCGAAGACAGGGCAGGCAAGGTGTAGTTGGATGCCAGGCCGTTGCTGCCGTTGGTCAGGGTGATTGCATTCAGGTAGCTCGCGCCATTCACATTGGCACTGTTCGCGGTCGCACCGGTGTAGTTCAGGCTCTCGCCGGAGACCAGGTTACCGAAGCTGACATTGCCGCTCATGTCAGCGCTGCCGTCGTAAGTTTTGGTCGCCATCACGGTCACGGTGCGTGGCGTGATGCTGGCCGAGGCGCTGGCTGAAGTGTTGGCCAGCGTGTAGTTGCCGGCGTCGGCGCCACCAAGCGTGATGTTGGTGATGTCGACCGTATAGTTGCCGACGTTCTTGCTGCCAAAAGCGCCGGTACCACTCAGGTTCACGCTGTCACCGCTCACGATGCCGGTGGCGGACACCGCAGCTGCCGTAGTCCCGTCATACACTTTGCTGGCGGCGACCGGAGTAAGGGCCTTCGGCGTAATGGTATAGCTGCCGGTATTGAAATAGCCGACGGCGTAGGTAGTGCCGCCGCTGGTATAGCTGGTGGGATTGGCCGCGTCTGCGTTCAGGCTCGCGTAATAGCCGGCGTTCTTGCTGCTCGTCGTGTATGCAATAGCCGGAGTCAGCGAGGAGACGGAGAAGCCATTTGGCCCACCCATGGTGGTGAAGGCCAGGCCGGTAGCGACGTTATTGCCGTCGTAAGTCTTGGTGCCCGCCGCGTTCTGGATCACGTAGAGCGGCTGGGTCGACATGCTGACCGCCTGGTAGGTCGCGTACAGGTAGCTGTTGTTCGAGCCTGGGATTACCAGCGTGCCGCAGTTCGGATATGGGGTCGCGCAGCCAGCCAGCTGTGGCGACTGGGTGTAGGCCGAAAGTTGTGGAACCCCGTTGACGAACACCAGCCAGCTGGCGACCGAAGCGCCCTGGAAGGCCACGCGCGCGCGGTTGCCGTAGGAAACCATGCCAATTGCGCCCTGGTCAAGCGCAGCCTGGGTATTGCCCGGCGTGGTGTTGACAGCATTGAGCAGCATGCCGCCGCCGGCCGAATTGCCAATCGTGGTCACGGTGTTCGAATTGCCCTCGAACGCGACACCGAAAGTCTTGTTGCCCGCAGTGCTGACGCCAGTTATGAACAGGTTACCCGTACCGGAGTTGATGGTGGCATTCGACATGATGTAGACGCCGCCGGTTACGCCTGAATAGCTGCCGTTGTTCGAGCCGACCAGCGATTTCCCGTTGATGACGATGTTGCCGCCGTCAGACAGGATGGACTTGGCCGTCCTCACCACGACAGCGGCGGTGCCGGAGCTGGAGTTGAGCGCATAGCCAAAGCCATTCGCCTGGCTGCCGGCGCTGCTGCCAACCATGACATTGCCGCCGTTGGACTTGATGTTGGCATTGATGTCGACGCCGCCCAGCGTTGCGTTCGCAGCGTTGGCGGCACTCAGGGTTAGTCCGAGTTTGCCTGCGGTGGAGCTGATGTCGCTGTTGACCGCGATGTTGCGGTCGGCGCGCAGGGTCAGGGTAGCGTCGCCGCCGGCGGTTTTGCTGATGGCGCTGGCAACCGTGATGTCGCCGCTGCCGGTGCCAGTGCTGCCGAAGCCCGCAACATTCGATTGGGTCGTGACGGTGACGCTGGTGCCCAGGTTCAGGGCGCCGACGATATTGCTCGCTGCACTGGCATCGATCGTGTAGTTGTAAGGGTCGATCAGCCAATGCCCACCCTGGCCACTTGCTGCGCTGGCGTCAATCTGCACCGCGCGTGCGGTAGCGACATGTGCGGCCGAGGTTTCGATGAAGCCGCCGTTGCCGCCGTCCGGTGCGCTGGCATCCAGCCGTCCTGCGACGTCGATGCGGCCGTTCTGCATATCGCCCAGCAGCAGGATCTGGCCCTGTTCGCCGGTAGCCATCGTGCGTGCCTGCACCAGGCCGTTGTTGTTGATGACGGTGCTGACCAGGTCGCCTGCGGCTTTGGCGGTCATCAGCACGTTGCCGCCGTCGGCACGGATCGCGCCGCCGTTTTCAATGAGCGCGTCGATGGCGCCTTTCTGCACCTGCAGCTTGATGGGGCCGCCGAGGTCCAGCAGTACTTCGCTGGCTGCGCCAAGCAGAACGTTGCCTCGCTCGGCCGAGATCTCGCCAATATTGCTGACGCGAGCTGCGACCAGGGCAACCGTTCCGCCATTAATGGCCTGGATATTGCCCTCGTTGATCACCGCGTTGCTGCTCGCACCTTGCAGCTTGTAGTTACCGGACATGAAGTCCTGGTTACTCATGTTGAGCGTCGACGCCAGCAAGCCGCCGACATTCACTTGAGCAGTCGAGGAGAACAGCACGCCGTTCGGATTCAGCAGGAAGACCTGGCCATTCGCCTTCAGTGCGCCCTGGATCACCGAGACGTCGCTGCCGGTGACCCTGTTCAAGGCAACAGCCGTGGAGGAGGGCTGTACGAAATTGACAGTATTTCCTTTGCCGATCGAGAACGATTTCCAGTCAATTGCCACCTTGGCGCCGGACTGGTTGATCGTCATCGAGCTGCCGTTCTGGCTGATCTGGCCCTGGCCCGCGACAACCACACCGCCAGCCGGCAAGTCTGCCGCCAACGCTGCTCCGCCCGCCAGGGACAGGCCGGCAGCCGCCAGCGCGCGCCGCGTAGCCCGCGAGCACCGTGCTTTGCCATGGGCGCCGCCCAACTCGGATCGCACTTGCCACATACCCAGGCTGGCGTTCCACACAACTCGGAAAATCCTGTTCATAACGCTACCTCAAACGGTGAAGTGAGACGGATCGGGCAATCACGTTTGGGAAAACGGAGCCAGACATTGACAGCAGGATTCAGGGCTGTGGAATTGATTCGCCGTGGAAGGCGATGCGGTGCGCGGAGGTAGGGCGCCACCAGGAAGATGCAAATTTCTATACGGCAATGATGATCTTACACAGGTTTAACTAGTTTTCACGCGGCAACATCGAAAAAAAGTTCCGGTGTTGGTTCGGCACATCAGCTTGCAAGTAACAAGCGAGGCCGGCCAGACGGCGGGTCGAAATATGGGGGCCAGTGCCCGCTAAAACTGGGTGCCAGCACCAATTCCCGCAAATCTCCGCCCATCTAAAGTGCAGCACATGCAGCCGCGCGCTAAGTCGCACGGCCAGCATGCTCACAGCACTTCGACAACCCGATGTCCCACAAGGAGCTCAGCAATGGACGCCCAAAACAATGCTTCCGCCATCCAATCAAGCCAAATGTTCCCAGCACTGCCTGACGCACTCGAAATGCCATCGCCGCAATCAGCCACCGACATTCGTCCCCATATTACGGGCCCAGGCGAGTTGGTGAACCCGGAATTCCTCAAGATCAAAAGCGTGCGCCCTGGCTGCTACCTGCTGAACTACACGCCGAGCGGCATCGGCCTGGTTACTTACGACGGCACCATGCGCGTCGAAAAGCATGCCGACGGACGCACTGCAAGCGGCGACCTGTACCAGCGGCCAGTTCTGTTCCTGCCCTTGAAATCCCCGCTACCGGCCGACCTGACGCGGCCACTGTTCTTTCCCGGCCCAAACCCTGCCAGCGGCATTCCGATCCTCTCGCGCAGCCGCTACCGCTACTACCTGCGCGTGACCAAGATCCTGGAGAACTTCACCTTCGGTAACAGCTTCACACTCGGCTTCGAAATGTGGCGCTTCACGAAGAACGCCGGTGCCTGGCCGACCGGCGGAACCTGGAGCAAAGAGGAGATGACTGCGGTAATGTCCTGGCAGCCCGCACCGGCCGGCTATCCGGCGCCAAGCCATTACCTGGCAGGCGACGTCAAGAACGCGGCAAATGTCGTAGTCGGTCGCCTGACCATGGGCTGGGTGTCGGAAGCGCTGCGCAAAGCCACCATCGAAGTCGACCGCGTCAGCCAGTCGGAAGCCGTGGCCAATAACGGCAGCGGCATCGACTGGGCAGCCGTCGGCAAGAGCATCGACTGGGACATTACTGCGATCCAGAGCAATTCCAACGTAGCCGAACCAAGCGGCGCATCCTGGTCCAATGGCGAAGCCCACGCAGCGATGCTGGCGAAGCGCGATGCGTCGAACCTGGATGTGGAATGGCGCTATCACGTGCTGGCCATGCGCCGCCTGGACGATACCGAGCGCGGCATCATGTACGACAATGGCGGCACCGATTCGAACAACGTGCCACGCGAGGGCTGCGCCATTTCTTCGCACTGGACCATTCCCAATACGGCGGAGTGGGGCACCGTTGCAGGACAGCGCTTCGGCACCGCAGCCGCACCATACTTCCGCACCGCAGTGCATGAGATCGGGCACGCAATGGGCCTGTACCACAACACGG
>JBCNOX010000437.1:0-4901 GCA_039593645.1 Pseudoduganella sp. | reverse complement strand
AAACCGTCTTCAATCCCCTCGCACAAGCCATCAATGGCGGTAGGCTGGTCGCCGGCGGGAGGGAAGGGCTGGTGCAGGCGATAAGGCGACCCCGGGAAGGTGACAACTTCCGGTGCCGGAGCAGCAGTGTTTTGGGAATCAGACATTAATGCAGACCTTTGATAGAATATGCGATTGTCGGCGGCCCTGACCGGATTTTGTTCGGGTGCCGGCTTGTTCTTGCATCTGCCCGCCCCAAAACGTTACCAATCTGACCATGACGAACTCTTCCGTTTTCAGCGCCATCGAGATGGCCCCGCGCGACCCGATCCTCGGCATCACCGAAGCCTTTAATGCAGACACTAACCCAGCGAAAATCAACCTGGGCGTAGGCGTCTATTATGACGACAATGGCAAAGTGCCGCTGCTGAAGTGCGTGGAAAAAGCGGAAGCGATTCTGATCGAACAGCACGCCCCACGTACCTACCTGCCGATCGAGGGCCTGGCAGCGTACGACAAGGCTGTTCAAGAGCTGGTATTTGGTGCCGACAGCGCCGTAATTCAAGAGAAACGTGCAGTGACCGTGCAGGCACTGGGCGGCACCGGCGCGCTGAAAATCGGCGCCGATTTCCTGAAGCGCTTCTCGCCGGATTCCGAGGTCTACATCAGCAACCCGAGCTGGGAAAACCACCGCGCGCTGTTCGAAAGCGCCGGTTTCAAGGTCAACAACTACGCCTACTACGACGAGACCACCCATGGCGTGAACTTCGCCGCCATGCTGGCTGCACTGAAAGCCATGCCACGCGGGTCCATCGTCGTGCTGCACGCATGCTGCCACAACCCGACTGGCGCCGACCTGACCCAGGCCCAGTGGGATGAAGTGATCGCCGCTGTTGTCGCCGGCGGCCTGGTGCCGTTCCTGGACATGGCTTACCAGGGCTTCGGCGCCGGCATCGCGGAAGATGGCGCCGTGGTGCGCCGCTTCGCCGCTACCGGCGTGGCACTGCTGGTATCGAACTCCTTCTCCAAATCGTTCTCGCTGTACGGCGAACGCGTGGGCGCCCTGAGCGTGGTCGCTGCTTCCGCAGAAGAAGCTTCGCGCCTGCTGTCGCAACTGAAGCGCGTGGTGCGTACCAACTACTCCAACCCACCGGTCCACGGCGGCAAGGTGGTGGCAACCGCCCTGGCGACCCCTGAACTGCGCCAGATGTGGGAAGACGAGCTGGCCGGCATGCGCGTGCGCATCAAGGAAATGCGCGAAGCCTTCGTGCAAAAGCTGAAGGTCAAGGCGCCAGGCCACGATTTCGACTTCGTGCGTGAGCAGGTTGGCATGTTCTCGTACTCCGGCCTGACCAAGGAGCAGGTCGGCAAGCTGCGCGAACAGTCGATCTACGCCGTGGACACTGGCCGTATCTGCGTTGCCGCGCTGAATTCGAAGAATATTGATGTGGTAGTTGACGCCATCGCCAAGGTCCTTTAATATGCTGCTCTCTGATCGCAACGCGGTCAGAGAATGATCCCTGATAGCTCAGTCGGTAGAGCGACGGACTGTTAATCCGCAGGTCCCTGGTTCGAGTCCAGGTCGGGGAGCCAGAATATTGAAAAGCCCAGCCTTAACAGGTTGGGCTTTTTGCATTTCAGGCCTGGGTTTATCTGCGGATGGGGCTTTTGTGGTGCGCTCGGTCAAAAGGACGTACCTAGCGCATCGTGGAGGCCGCCAGAACCAACAGCATGCCGCTGCGACCCCTGCAACTATGAAACCTCCTACACTCCACATGGATGTTGTTTTCAGCTTGCTGCATTGTGGCAACAGTCTCAATTTGAAAGTTGTCGTAAATTTGCCTTAAACAAAATTTTCAGAATTCGACCATTTGAAATGGTGTTAGCGTATCTCTTGATATAGATCAAAAGATGGATTCCTGAAATGGGCTAGCAGGCACAATCGATCGTCAGCAAACCTGCCTTTGGTAGCGCAAATCAGCCATAACCGGAGAAGAAAATGAAAAAGATTTTCAAGATGATGGCATTGGCGCTACTGAGCGGGTGTTCTTCTGTTAACTCCTATCTCCATGAGCCAAAATCCGTTGGGGAGCGCAATGCAAGCTATTCATATATTCCTCTAGACCCTTTGCCAGTAGTGTCGGTTGCGGGGCAAAGCTGCGGACCCAACTATGGGAATGATGTGAGCGAATTGATCAACAAATTGGGTGATGATTCGAAATTCAAATTGAAGAACCTGCTTGATTCGCTGCCTGATAATGCTGTTCGGATGGCCATTAAGCAAATATCCGGCAACGCAAATATATCGCTTGGTGCATCAAGTGTCGGCATGGAAGGCAGTCGCTACCAGGTGATTTTGGACTATATTAACGTTGATTCAACGAATATCAGGTTCAGCATCAAGAAGAGTGGAGATGCCGCGCTCGAGGTAATTAGAATTCCTGATAACCTTGAGCTGCAGTCGCCGCTCCAATCGAAGTTTCTGTCTGAGCGGGACAAATCAGCTGTCGACACGGGGAATACCGTTATACCAGTTTACGTGGGTGTTGGCTTGCGACTTACTGCTGATATAAAAGTTATCAAGGGTAATGTCAATCTCGCAAGTCTTGGCGCTATTGCCGCGAGCGTTGAGGCTGGAAACGCATCGGGGTCGCTTGTTGTTCAAACCATAGGTGTCACAGGGAAACAAGTGTCAGTATCCCTCCCAATGCCTAGCGAACTAAATCAAACCACGGTGCAGACGGCAATACTTTCACTTGGCTCAATTAAGGCAATTATCTATGACGAGAAGAGTTCAATAGTAACTCCTCGTGTTACCGGAATTTATTTGCCGGTTCCGAACGCGTCCGAAGAATTGGTTAACAAAATAGTGTCTGAGCTGGCACGCTATCCGATCCCCTGGAGTCGCGCGTGTTTCTTCGATAACGGGCAAAAAAAGGTTTAACGATCTCTAGACAGCAGAACTTGGCTGCTATTCATACAGTTGGCACGCCTGTCCGCTGGTCCAGGTTCGGACTTGTATGACCGGGCATTTTTTTATGCGCAGAAGTTACTCGAGTTTTTTCAACACTGCGGCCGCGTTGGCGTTACCGGGATCGAGCTCCAGCGCACGCCGATAAGCAGTAATCGCATTCGCCTTGTCACCAAGCAGCAGGTACAGCTCTCCGATTGAGTCATGCAGGTTGCCGTCCTGCGGAAACAGCTCGATGGCGCGCTGGAGGATGGCGATGCCGGTGGATGCCTGTCCCGCTTCAGCGTATTGGTAGGCGAGACGATTCAGGCCATCGCCATTTTCAGGCTTGCCGCTTTGCGCCAGCAAGGCATTGAAGCGAGCCAGTGCCGCATCGGTGCCGGCACGGCGAATTTCCACGGCCAGTAAATCGTTCAATGCAGGCCGCGCTAGCGCAACGGCTTGGCCGAACAGGGCATCGGTGAAATCGCGGCGCATGCGGTAGATCTCGGGGCCCTTGTTGCCATTGCCTTCGTTGAGGAAGATGACGACCAGCTTGCCATCCTCCGGATAGCGCGTGACCAGCGTGCGGAAGCCATTGCCATTGCCTCCATGTTCGTGCACTACGCGCGGTTTGCCGGCAATGATGCGCGTTCCCACCAGCCATCCGTAACCGTAGCCAAGGTCGCCCCATACGTCGTCTTTGACGTAGGCGGTGAACATCTGGCGTTTCGATTCAGGCTTGAGCAGTGTACTGCCGGCCAGCGCGCGATCAAGCTTGAAGAAATCGCCTGTGGTGCTGGCTACTCCGCCGCCGGCGCCAATGTTGGGAATCCATAGCGGGTCGGCAGGGCGGTATTCGGCGAGCGCACGCACATAGCCGGAAGCCTTGCGGGGAAAGATGCGGTCCGGTGCGTCATACGCGGTGCGCTGCATGCCGAGCGGGTGCAGGATCATGCTGTCCAGGGCTTCGCTGTATGTCTTGCCGGTTTGTTTTTCGATGACCCAGCCGAGCAGGGTGTAATTCGAGCTGCTGTAGTGGCCCTGGCTGCCCGGTTCAAATTCCAAAGGGCGGTTCATGATGGCGAGAAAATCTGCCTTGGGCACTTTTTCGCCAAGGCGGTTGGCCCAGAAGCCCGGGTAATTCGCGTAGTCGACGATGCCTGACGTGTGGTTCAACAGTTGGTGCAACGTGACGCGACGGCCAATCTCCGGGCTTAGTTCGGGCACGTATTTTCCAATAGGGTCTGCCAGCCGCAGCTTTCCTTGCTCGGCCAATTGCAGGACCAGGGTGGCGGTGAACTGCTTGGTCAGCGAGGCGATGCGAAAGGAGGTGTCCGTGGTGTGCGGGATTTGCCATTCGCGATTGGCGAGGCCAAAAGCACGGTGATAGAGCACTTTGCCGTGGTCGGCCACCAGTACCGATCCATCCAGTTGGCCCAGAGCGTGATAGCGCGTGGCCAGGCGGTCGATGTCAGCTGAACGGTCAGCCTTGGCTGGCAAAGTGGCCAGCAGGAAGAGGGCAATCCCGATTTTTCTCATCGGGCAACAATAGCATACTGCTAAGTCTGTTTGTATTTAAGTATTGGTCAGGCCGAAATCTATGCGGTAAGTCCGGTTGTTGTATTTTGGTCTGGCCAATTGACGTGAAATTGGAATGAATGCATTCTGTGCCCTCCTCAAACCAGAAAGTAAAGGAGACAAGCGCATGAAAGTTACAAAGCTGAAGGTGCTCTTCCTGGCGGCCGCTGTTGCGGCAGCCGCGTCTGCAGTTGCAGGACCGATTGGCTACGGCGCCGCCACCACCGGCGGCGGAAGCAAGACCCCGATCAACGTGGCTACGTTGGCCGATGCCCAGGCCAGGATCAACGCCTACACCGACAATTCCGGCCTGGTGCTGCGCTACACAGGCAAGTTCGATTACAACACCATCACCGACGTGTGCGCGCAGTGGCAAAAACCGGCGCAGACG
>JBCNOX010000436.1:0-4921 GCA_039593645.1 Pseudoduganella sp. | reverse complement strand
TGGCGCTGACTGCGCAACTGAGCGCCAACAGCAGCAAGGCGCAGACTTACCAGGATACCTTGTCCGGCCAGATCTTCGGCATTACTTCCACCATCGACTACGGCAGCGACCACGTTTATCCGTCGCTGTCCTCGACCAGCGATTACCTGAACCCGGCCAACTATTCCGGCTTCGGCATCGGCACCGGCCTGACGCGCGAAACCGACCGTGGCCGCCAGGGCCGCGTGATCGCGGACTGGGACTACAACCTTTGGGGCGGCTGGACCGGCCACCTGAAGACGGGCCTGGTGTATGTGGAAACTGAGAAGGGCGTGCACAAGCGCAATGGCACATCGGATATGACGGCCAAGCTGAACAGCATTGGCACAGCAGGCATGCGCCAGGGCATGGTGTTCGACCTGCCGATCAGTAACCTGGACATGGGTGCCGGCTGGCCGCACCAATTCGGTACGTTCACGCGCGACTATACCTACTCGACCTTTGATCCCCTGGCTTACAACAGCGAGAGCACCTTTACGCCGGCGCAAAGCTTTACCGCGACCGAGAAGGTGAAGTCGGGCTTCGTGCAGTCCGACTTCAAGGGCGAAGTGCTGGGCCATGGGCTGCGCGTCAATGCTGGGGTACGCTATTCCCGCACCGAACTGGATATCGACAACTTCAAGAAGACCGGTGCTGGCGGCGCTTACCAGCCCAACCAGGAAAGCGGCTCCTACAGCAATGTGCTGCCTGCAGTCAGCGCTGCGCTGGACGTGACGGAAGACCTGATGTGGCGCGCTTCCTTCGGCAAGACCATTTCGCGCGCTTCCCTGTCGATCATCGCTGCACAGACCGTGGTGCCGAACCCGTTCGACAACTCGGCTACCGCGGGCAACCCTAACCTGCGCCCGCAGCAGTCAAAGAATATGGATACCAGCCTGGAATGGTACTTCCGCAAAGGCAGCCTGCTGTCGGCGGCATACTTCCGCAAGGTATTGACCGACGCCACCGTGTCCAGCACGGTCCAGACCACTTTCGGCGCATTGGGCTTGCCGGATACCGCGATGGGTGCGATCTTCTACGGCCCGGATGGCCGCGTGGACCCGAGCCTGCCGATGACGTTGCGCACCTACAGCAACGCGGGGCGCCAGGTGTTGAAGGGCTACGAGCTGTCGTACCAGCAGGACTTCGATTTCCTGCCCGCGCCCTACAAGGGCTTCGGCATGCTGGCCAGCTATACCCACATTGACCCGTTCAACAGCCAGAAATGGATCACCAATGCGGGCCGGGAGATCGAGGTCAATTCGGTGCCGAAGTATGCCTACAGCACCACGGCATATTACGAGAACGGCCCGCTGGCGATTCGCTTCTCGTATAACTACAAGGGGCGCAGCCTGCACGGTGACAATCCGAAGAATAACGGCGATGACCTGATCCGCTGGCGTGCGGCACGCGGCTACCTGGATGGGAACATCAGCTACAAGATCAACGACAACCTGGAACTGCGCCTGGACGCGCTGAACCTGTCGAATACCTTGTCGTATGACTATTTCGAGGATTCCACCGGCCAGTACGGCAGCGGCAAGAAAACGCGCATGGACTACGCCAAGTACGACGGCCGGACCATCAAGATCGGCTTGCGCGGCAAGTTGTAACAAGCCTGGGGCGAACTGCTCTCTCTCTCTCTCCCGCCCCCGGTCTCCTTTGCCGAAGGCACCCAGTGTGTCTTCGGCTTTTTTCGAATCTGGACCCATCAAAACATGAAGCTCATTCACATCGCATTGCTGCTCCTGCTGGCTGCCCTGGGCGGGTGCGCGTCCCCACCCGCCAAGCCGCAACGGCAGGAAGTTGTCGCCATCATCGACAAGGTCAACACCTACTGGCAGTCACATACGCCGGCCACCGAGTGGTCGTTCTGGAACGTGGCCGCTTACCACACCGGGAATATGGAGGCCTACCGCATCACCGGCAACCCGGCTTACCTGAAGTACTCCCTGGACTGGGCGCGGCATAACCAGTGGCAGGGCGCGAAGTCCACCGATAAGAGCCAGTGGAAGCTGACTTACGGTGAGACGGACGACCATGTGCTGTTCGGGGACTGGCAGATCTGCTTCCAGACCTACGCGGACCTCTACCAGGTCGAGAAAGATCCGGTGCGGATCGCACGCGCCCGCGAGGTGATGGAATACCAGATGTCCACTGCGCGCAATGATTACTGGTGGTGGGCGGACGGCTTGTATATGGTGATGCCGGTGATGACCAAGTTGTACAACATTACCGGCAATCCGCAGTACCTGGAAAAGCTGCACGAGTACTTCCAGTACTCGAACAGCATCATGTATGACCTGGACGAAAAGCTGTACTACCGCGATGCGCGCTATGTGTACCCGGCACACAAGAGCGTCAATGGCCGCAAGGATTTCTGGGCGCGCGGCGATGGCTGGGTATTTGCCGGCCTGGCGAAGGTGCTGCACGATCTGCCGAAGGATGCGCCGCATCGCGAGGAGTTCGTGCGCAAGTTCCAGGGCATGGCGGCGGCACTGAAGACGGCGCAGCAGGAGCAGGGCTACTGGACGCGCAGCCTGCTCGATCCGCAGCATGCGCCGGGGCCGGAAACCAGCGGCACGGCGTTCTTTACCTATGGCTACCTGTGGGGCATCAATCATGGACTGCTGGACCGCGCGGAATATGCGCCGGTCGCGCTTAAGGGCTGGAATTACCTGACCCGCACCGCATTGCAGCCGGACGGCAAGGTCGGCTATGTGCAGCCGATCGGCGATCGCGCCATCCCGGGGCAGGTGGTGGACAGGAATTCGACTTCGCACTTCGGTGTCGGCGCCTACCTGCTGGCGGCGGCGGAGATGGTGCGCTACATCGACCACAACAAATGAGGAGACACGATGGAACGAAGGAATTTCATGCACGGCATGCTGGCGGGTGGGGCGGCGGCGCTGGCGGGCGGTTCGGGGGAGGCTGCGGCAGGAACGGCAGGCGGCGACCGCGCTTACATGGCCGGCCTGCTGCAGAAGATGGCCGACCCGGTGCTGGCCAATATGGCGAAGGGCGAGCTGAAAAAGAAGCTCGCGCTTGAGCTGAGCCCCACCTGGGACGGGCGCGATCCAGGCGTGAGCTATCTTGAGTGCTTCGGCCGCCTGATCGCCGGCCTCGCGCCGTGGCTGGCGCTGCCCGACGACGACAGCGCCGAAGGCCGCACCCGCAGGCGCCTGCGCGAACAGGCGCTGCAAAGCTTCACCAACTCGGTCGACCCGAAATCGCCGGACTACCTGCTGTGGAAAGGGCCGGGCCAGACCCTGGTGGACTCCGCCTATTTCACCAATGCCCTGATGCGCGCGCCAAAAGCGCTGTGGGAGCCGCTGGACGCCGCCACCAGGCAGCGCATCGTCGAAGAGATCAAGAGCCTGCGCCGCATCGAGCCGCCCTACATCAACTGGATGCTGTTCGCGGCCATGAACGAAGCCTTCCTGCTCTCCATCGGAGAGCAGTACGACCCGATGCGCATGAACGTGGCGATCCGCAAAGTGAACGAATGGTATGTGGGCGATGGCTGGATCAAGGATGGCGAAGCCTTTCACTTCGACTACTACAATTCCTTCGTGATGTACCCGATGCTGGTGGAGATCCTGGAAGTCCTGGCAAAAGCAAACGGCCCGTTCTGGAATGGCAAGCCGGCCGACCTGCTGGCGCAAGCGCAAAAAAGGATGCAGCGCTATGGTGAGCACCTGGAGCGCTTTATCTCGCCGCAAGGCACCTTCCCGCCGATCGGCCGTTCGCTGACGTATCGCACGGCCGCCTTCCAGCCGCTGGCGCTACTGGCCTGGCGCAAGCAGCTGCCGGCCAGCCTGCCGGAAGGGCAGGTGCGCGCCGCGCTGACGAGTGCACACAAGGCGATCTGGTCGGAGCCAAGCAATTTCACGAAGGATGGCTACCTGACCATCGGCTTTGCGGGCCACCAGCCGGAGCTGGGCGACTGGTACTCGAACAATGGCAGCATGTATATCGCGGCGTCGAGCTTCCTGGCGCTGGGATTGCCAGCCGACGACTCCTACTGGACTGCGCCGGCGCAGGACTGGACGCAGAAGAAGGCCTTCGGTGGCAAGAAATTCCCGAAGGACTACCACGTCAGCTATTGAGTCGAGCGAGTCAGCGCCGGTAGCGTGCCTGCGCCGCATCGCGCAGCGCGACCAGCATGGCTTCGGCGCCGGGCGACAGGCGGTGGCGCTTGCGCGTGACGATGCCGTACATGTCCATGCGCAGGCCCAGGTCCCAGGGCAGTACGGCCAGCAGGCCTGCATCGAGGTACGGCCGCACGGTTTCTTCCGGCATGGCGGCGATCATGCGGCTGCCGGGCAGCAGGTTGACCACCACCGGCATGGCCAGCGTTTCCACCACTTCGGTCGGCGGCTCCAGTCCCTGCGACAGGAACATGGAAGTCAGGCGGTCGCGCAGGATACTGCCGGCCGGCGGTAGCACCCAGGGTTCGCGCGCCAGGTCGGCCAGCTGCAGGTCCTTGCGGCCGACGAAGGGATGGCCGGCGGCGGCGATCAGGCTGTGCGGTTCATCGGTGAGCGGCTCGAAATTGAATTCGGAGGCGACATTGGAATCGAGCAGGCGGCCGATCACCAGGTCGAATTCGCCGGCGCGCATGCGCTCGACCAGGATCTTGGAAGTGTCGACCGTGATCGATACCTGCACCTTGGCGGTACGGTCCTTAAGCAGCTTGACGGCGTCGGTGACCAGGCCGGCGGAGGGCGTCAGCACGGTGCCGATCGAGACGCGGCCTGAAAGGCCCGACACCAGTTCCATCACTTCCTGGTGCGCCGCATCCATTTCGGCCAGTGCCGTGCCGGCGCGGCGTATCATCACTTCGCCGTACCAGGTCGGCACCACGCCGCGCGGCAGGCGCTCGAACAACTGGACGTTCAAG
>JBCNOX010000435.1:0-4921 GCA_039593645.1 Pseudoduganella sp. | reverse complement strand
GGCCTGATCGACCTGCCGCTCGATTACTACCGCCAGTTCACGCTGGAACAGCGCTTTGGCTTTAACAAGATGAGCAAGCGCCTGTTCTTCCTCGACCTGGTCAAAGGCGTCGGCGTCGCGGCCGTGATCGGCCTGCCGCTGGTGTGGGTGATCCTGGTGCTGATGGAGAAAGCGGGCAGCCTGTGGTGGCTGTATGCATGGTTCGTATGGTGCGGCTTCCAGCTGCTGGTCATGGCGCTCTACCCTAACCTGATTGCGCCGCTGTTCAACAAATTCACGCCGCTGGCCGACGAATCGCTGAAGCAGCGCATCGAGGGCTTGATGGCACGCGTGGGCTTCGCCTCCAAGGGCCTGTTCGTGATGGACGGCTCCAAGCGCAGCGCGCATGGCAATGCTTATTTCTCCGGCTTCGGAGCGGCCAAGCGCATCGTGTTCTACGACACCCTGGTGTCCAGCCTGTCGCCGCAGGAAGTGGAAGCGGTGCTGGCGCATGAGCTGGGCCACTTCAAGCTGAAACACATCATCAAGCGGATTGTGGTGATGTTCGCCCTGTCGCTGGGCTTCCTTGCCTTGCTGGGCTACCTGAAAGGCCAGCTATGGTTCTACACCGGCCTGGGCGTGAACCCGATCATCGTGCCCGGCCAGTCCAACGACGCACTGGCGCTGCTGCTGTTCATGCTGGTGCTGCCGGTATTTACCTTCCTGTTTGGCCCACTGACTTCGCTCAGCTCGCGCAAGCACGAGTTCGAGGCCGACGCCTTTGCCGCCAAGCATACCGATGCGCGCGACCTGGTGTCGGCGCTGGTCAAGATGTACGAGGACAATGCGTCGACCCTGACGCCTGACCCGCTGCATTCGGCCTTCTACGATTCGCACCCGCCCGCCAGCGTGCGCATTCGTCAACTCAACCTGGCGGCAGCACAATGACAGCGAATATCCACACCGCGGCCGACCTGCGCGCCCTGCGCTGCAGCCACCAGACGCAAGCCCTGGACACGGCCGAAGCCCTGCGCCTGGTCCAGCTGCTGGATGGCTGGAGCATGGCCAGCGGCAAGCTGCTAAACACTTTCGGCTTCAACAACTACTACGAGACGATGGCCTTCGTGAATGCGCTGGCCTTCATCTCGCACCGCGAAGACCACCACCCTGAGATAGTGGTGGGCTACAAGACCTGCCAGGTGCGCTACGACACGCACTCTGTCAACGGCTTGTCGATCAACGATTTCATCTGCGCCGCCAAGGCCGATGCACTGGGCCAGGCATGAGCAAGGGAACCAAACGGACCGGCACCATCATCGCAGCCCACGGCCGCCACTACCTGGCGGAAGCGGACGGCCAGCGCCTGCAATGCGTCACGCGCGGCAAGAAAACCAATGTGGCGGTCGGCGATATCGTCGACCTGACCCTGACTTCGCCCGACCAGGCGGTGATCGACAACATCCAGGAGCGCAAGACGCTGCTGTACCGCTCCGACCAGTACAAGTCCAAGCTGCTGGCGGCGAATGTGGACCAGCTGTTCATCGTCGTCGCAACGGAACCAAGCTTCTCGGACGACCTGGTGTCGCGCGCCCTGGTGGCGGCGGAAGCGGCCGGCATCCATGTGCGCCTGCTGCTGAACAAGGTCGACGTGACCGACATGCTGGAGCACGCGCGCAAGCGCCTGCAGGTGTATTCGGCCATGGGCTATGAAGTGATCGAGGTGTCGGCCACCGGCCAGCCGGAGCAGACCGGCGCCACGCTGGCGCCCCTGCTGCAAGGGCATTCCTCGATCCTGATCGGCCAGTCAGGCATGGGCAAATCGTCCCTGATCAACATTCTGGTGCCGGACGCCGATATCGCCACGCGCGAAATCAGCGAGGCGCTCGATACCGGCAAGCACACCACCACTTTCACCCGCCTCTACCATGTCGGCCCCGATTCGAGCGTGATCGATTCGCCGGGCTTCCAGGAATTCGGCCTGTACCACCTGAGCGAGGGCATGCTGGAGCGGGCGTTCCGCGATTTCCAGCCCTATCTTGGCGGCTGCCGCTTCTACAACTGCCGGCATCTGAGCGAACCGCAATGCGCGGTGCTGGAGGCGGTCAACGAAGGCAAGATCGCCAAAATGCGGCATACGCTGTACGGCCAGTTGTTGCACGAGTCCTCGCAAACGCTTTACTGACGGGACGCCAATGCAGCTGCTGTTTGCCGATGACGATGCCGTTGCGCGCTGGGAGCTTGAGCTCCTGCCCCTGCGCGGCGTCGCGCGGCTGCCGGCACTGCTGCAGTTGGCCTGGCATTTGCGCCAGCGCGACGGCAAGCGCGCGCAGGAACTGGCGCGCGAGGCGGCCGACCTGGCGTCGGCTGCACCCCTGCCGGAAATTGCGCGAGCCTGCCTGGAAGCGCGCCTGCTCCTGATCGATGGCGAAGTGCGCTGGCTGCTTGGGGAACTCGATGACGCCTGGGCCCTTGCGGCGCGCGCCATGGAGTCCTTCGAAGCCTGCGACGACTGCATTGGCCGCGCCGACACCCATTGGCTGAAAGCATGGATCTGCGTCGACCGCGGCAACCACGGCCAGCGCGATGCCGAACTGGAAGCCTGCTCGCGCTGGGCGCACCAGGCCGGCGACCAGCAGCGCGCCACCATCGCCGACGCGGCCCAGGCACGCTGGGCCGCGCTGCGCGACCTGCACTCCGCCACAGAGCGCTGGGGCCGGCGTTTCGACCTGTCCGAAGAAGTGCCGCCCAGCGTCGACTGCTGGATCAACGATTTCTTTGCCATCGCCGCCAGCCAGGCCGGCGACATCGGCAATTCGGCCGGCTTCTACATCCGCAGCTACGAGGCCGCACTGGAGACCGGCCAGATCCGCGCCGCCGCCACCGCTGCCACCAATATCGCGGAAAAGTTCTCGCAGCTGAACGATCACCATTCCGGCCTGGACTGGATGCAGCGCGCCATGGAGCTGGCCAAGCCCACCGGCTGGCCGCGCAGCATCGGCTCCTGCCTGGTGCATACCGCGGACATCGTGCGCCGCCTGGGCCGGCTCGATGCGGCCGAAGAACTGCTGCGCGAAGCGCTGGTGATCCTGGCGCCGCAGGCAAACGGCCGCACCTACGCCATCGCCCTGCAGCACCTGGGCGAACTGTGCCTGGACAAAAAGGATTTCGGCGAGGCGCTCGATGCCTTCCAGCGCCTGGCAGCACGCGCCGAAGCGCTGCAACAGGGCGACTTCAAGATCGTTGCCCTGCGCGGCCAGGCGCACGCCCTGTGCTTCCTCAACCGTTCGCTGGAAGCGCTGGACATGGCGCTGCTGGCAGTGGAACGCGCTTCGCGCCACCACAATGCCTTCCACCACGTGGCCGCGCTGCGCGTGCTGGCACTGATCCACGGCCAGCTCCAGCTGTCCGCGCCGCCCGGCATGGAAGCCCCCAACGCCCGCCTGCATTACCTGCACAAGGCGCTGGAGGCGGCGCAGACGATCAAGGGCTACACGGTGCCGGGCGACCTGTACGACGCCCTCGGCGCCGAGTATGCGCTGCTGGGCGACTACAGCCGGGCCTACGCGATGGCGACAGCAGCCAGTGCCGCCCGTGAAAAGACCCACACGCTGGAAGCCACCAGCCGCGCCATCGCCATGCAGGTGCACCACCAGACGGAGCAAGCACGCGCGGAAGGCCTGCACCACCGCGAACTGGCGATGTCCGAAGCGCGCCGCGCCGAAGTGCTGCAGCAGACCACCAAGCTGCTGGAACGCCTGTCCGCCATCGGCCAGGAAATCACCACCCACCTCGACGCCGGCGCCGTGTTCCAGGCCCTGGACCGCCACACCCACGCCCTGCTGTCGGCCAACACCTTCGCGGTTTACCTGGTCGATCCTTCCGGCCGCCAGCTGGAGCGCGCCTTCGGCGTGGAGGCGGGCCAGGCGCTGCCCCGCAACGCGATCCCGCTCGACCACCCCACCGCCTACACCGCGCAATGCCTGCGCGAGCGGCGCGAGGTGTACATCGACCAGATCCCCTTCGAGCGCGACAGCACGGTCACGCCAGGTACGGCTGCCAGCCGCAGTGCGCTGTACGTGCCGCTGCTGGTGGGCGAACGCGCACTGGGCGTGATGACGGCCCAAGCCATGCATGCCAATGCTTATGGCGAACGGGAACGCCTGATCTTCCGCACCCTGTGCGCCTACGGCGCCATCGCGCTCGACAACGCACTGGCCTACCGCCAGCTGCAGGAGGCCCAGTCGCAACTGGTGTCGCAGCAAAAGCTGGCGGCCCTGGGCGCCCTGATGGCCGGCGTGGCGCATGAATTGAACACGCCGATCGGCAACAGCCTGCTGATTGCCAGCACGCTGGAACAGAAAACCGCCGAACTGGAAGAAGTGATCAACGGCCGCGGCCTGCGCAAGTCGGAGCTGCTGGCCTTCATCGACGATGCGCGCACGGCGTCCACCCTGGTGATGCGCGGCCTGCACAGCGCCGCCGACCTGGTATCGAGCTTCAAGCAGGTGGCGGTCGACCGCACCACCGAGCAGCGCCGCATCTTCAACCTGCACCAGGTGACCCATGAAGTGGTGGCCACGGTGATGAACCGCATCCGCAAGGACGGCCACAAGATCGAGTTCGAAGTGCCGGAGCTGATCATGCTCGACAGCTACCCCGGCCCTTTCGGCCAGGTCATCACGAATCTGATCAACAACGCCCTGCTGCACGCCTTCGATGGCCACGAAGGCGGCCATCTGCGTCTGGTGGCGGCCACGCCGGCCGAAGGCCGCGTGCTGATATCATTCAGCGACGACGGCCGCGGCATCGCGCCGGAGAACCTGACCCGCATCTTCGACCCGTTTTTCACCACCAAACTGGGGCAAGGCGGCTCGGGGCTGGGGTTGTCAATCAGTTACAACATCGTCACCTCCCTGCTGGGCGGACAGATCGCCGTCGACAG
>JBCNOX010000434.1:0-4943 GCA_039593645.1 Pseudoduganella sp. | reverse complement strand
CGGCGCACTTCGGCGTCTTCCAGCACCTGGGACGACACCATGCCGGAGGCTTTCAGGGTTTTCTGGCGGGCCAGCACGCGCTCGGCCTGGTCCAGCGACTGGGTCGAGGCACGCACCGCTTCCTGCGCCGAAGCCAGGTTGTCACGCAACGCTGTATCGTCCAGGCGCACCAGCAGGTCGCCCTTCTTGACCGCTTCGCCGTTCTCCTTCAGCACCTGCATCACGACGGCGCCCACTTCGGCGCGCAGGTCGGCCTTGCGCTCGGGCTGGATCGAGCCGGTGATGACCGGGCCGGACGACAGCGCATTGCTTTCCACCGTCACCAGATCTTCAGATGCAACCTGCAGCGTTGCAAGCTTCTTGTCATCGCCCTTGCCTTTCGCGTCGGCAGTCGCCGAGGCGCTGGCCTTGCCGGCATCAGGCGCCTTGTCGGACTTGCCGCAAGCGACCAGCGCAGATGCAACGGCGAGAGCTAATAGGGTTTTACGCAACATGTGAATCTCCAGTTTGGTGGACGGCTTATTTGAATATTGAATGCATACTTCTGCAGCGTGCAAAAGTATCCTTTTACACAAGGGGAGTGTCAATTCACCGGGTGCCAGACTGCGGGTTTTTAGGGCTGGACTGCAGGATTCGCGGATGAACCGCAAAAATGGTGACTGGACGGAAGATTTGGATTGCTACATTAGTGTAGCAATCCCAGGGTAAAGACGGGGTCAGGCGCGGGGGAACAGGGCGAAAATCAGGTGGCCGATGGCGATGCCGGTGGCCAGGCCGCCACTGATCTCGATCACGGTATGGCCCATCCGTTCGCGCAGCCATTTGTGGTCCGTGGCATCCTTGGCCAGGCGGTTGATCGCCGCTGCCTGGCGGCCGACGTGCTGGCGCAGGCTGTTGGCGTCGATGATCACGATGAAGCACAGCGCGACCGCCACGCCGAAGGCCGGGTGCCCCATGCCTTCACGCAGGGCGATCAGGGTAGCCATGCTGGAAACCACGGCGCTGTGGTTGGATGGGAAGCCGCCGTTCCCGACCAGGTTAAATGCCCATTTGCGGGCTTTGATACTATTAATCAGAAATTTGATCGGACCGACAGTAATCCAGGTCAAAAGCGGCGTCAGCAGGTAAGCAAGATCCATTTATAGCGTCCTAAGGTGCAATCCCCCATTATAATCGGCGCACCAACAATATTAATAGCAAGCAAAAATGAAGCATTTCAGGATTTCGATTATTGTCACCATCGTCTTGATGGGGCTGGCCGGCTGGTGGGGCTATAACCATGGCGGGATTTCCGCGGCGCTGACGGCGCTGTGGATCACCGGCGTGCTGGGGGTGATGGAAGTCTCCCTTTCCTTCGATAATGCGGTGGTCAACGCCTCCGTCCTCAAGAACTGGAACGCGTTCTGGCAGAAGCTGTTCCTGACCGTCGGCATCCTGGTGGCCGTGTTCGGCATGCGCTTGATCTTCCCGCTGGCTATTGTGGCAGCGGCGACCGGGCTGGACATGCTGGCGGTGTGGGACATGGCGCTCAAGACGCCGGAAGAATACTCGCGCCACCTGCTTGGCGTGCATGAGGAAGTGGCAGCCTTCGGCGGCGCCTTCCTCCTGCTGGTTTTCCTGAACTTCCTGTTCGACGAAGAAAAGGACGTGCACTGGATCCACTGGTTTGAGGAAAAAGTAGGCAAGTACGGCACCGAAAGCCTGGCCGTGCTGCTGACCCTGGTTGCCGTCGTGCTGTGCGTACAGATGGTGCCGGATGCCAAGCGCTATACCGTGCTCTACTCCGGCGTGATCGGTACCGCGATTTACGTGGGCGTGGGCTGGATCAGCAGCCTGCTGGAAGAAGAAGGCCACGGCGAAGTGGGCAAGGCAGTGGCCGGCGGCTCGATCGGCGGCTTCCTCTATCTGGAAGTACTGGACGCGTCGTTCTCCTTCGACGGCGTGATCGGCGCCTTTGCCATCACCAGCGACGTGGTGATCATCATGCTGGGCCTGGCCATTGGCGCCATGTATGTGCGTTCGCTGACGGTCTACCTGGTGCACAAGGGCACGCTGGACGAGTTCATCTACCTCGAGCATGGGGCGCACTATGCGATCGGCATCCTGGCGCTGATCATGTTCGCCAGCGTGAAGTATCACATTCCGGAATGGTTCACCGGCCTGTCCGGGGTGGCGTTTATCGGTGTTTCGCTGTGGTCTTCCCTCAAATATAAGAAATCAAATCCCCAGGAGTCTGAATGAGCCGTGTGTTGGTGATTGTTGGCGGCCTGCTGGCCGCCGTGGCGCTGCTGTTTGCAGCTTATGTGTGGCTGGCGTTGAGCTATTCGTATTCGGACGGTGAACGTGCCGGCTACCTGCAGAAGTTTTCCAAGCGTGGCTGGCTGTGCAAGACCTGGGAGGGCGAAATCCTGCTGACGCCGCTGCCGGGCATGATTCCGGAGAAGTTCGAATTTACGGTGCGCGATGAGGCGGTGGCGGCGCAGATCGCCGCGGCGGCCGGCAAGCGGGTGGTGCTGCACTATGCGCAGCATAAGGGGGTGCCGACTTCTTGCTTTGGCGATACGCAGTACTTTGTGGAGTCGGTGAGCGTTCAGCCTTGAACCGGTAAACCAGTGTCAGACCCACAGGGTCTGACACTATGACCCGGCCATCCGGCGCAAATACCGGGTTTAACGGCCGCGCCAGACGGCGCCGGCAGTTTCTTTCAGGCGGCCGATGACATCGCGCGCCATGGTTTCGGAATGCTCATCGGCCGGATGGGCAGCCTTATCCTCCATTGCATTCAGCATATTCTGCGCCGCATGCTGGCGGCGAGCCTCCTGCTCCAGCAGTTTCTTCTTCTGCTCCACCATTGCCGCCGTTGTCGCGGTTACCCGGCGCTGCAATTCCGCATGCGCATGAACCGTATCGACCAGGGTCTTCTGCTCCGCCAGCTTGGCCCACTCAGCCTCGTTGGCCGCCTGCTCGGCCGCCTCGCGCTGGCGTGCTACTTCCAGCAACTGCTCCTCAGCATCCGCACGCGACTTGGCAGCGGCGGCAGCCTTCTTCTCCAGCTCCACGCGCAGCTCGATCGCCTTTGCCGCGCGCACTTCGGCAGCATTGGCCGCACGCTGCTGCACCAGCTTCTGGTCGATCAGCGCCAAGGTCTCGCGCTCCTTGGCCACGAATTCCAGCTCGGACTTGAGCAGCGACTCCTCGGCCGCCACACGGGCCTGCTCGGCCTTGGTACGCTCGGCCTGCGCCTTGACCAGCTCACCGGCCAGGCGCGCCTGGGCGGCGGCGGCTTCGGCAGCGGCAGCCTTGTTGGCCGCATCGTATTCAACCTGCTCGGCCATCGCTCGCACGGCAGCGGCTTCCTGCTCGGCAGCCGCCTGCAAGCGCGCATCGGCAGCGGCCTTGCGGCGCGCTTCGGCGGCGCCGGCACGTTCGGCATCGACGCGCGCCTTGGCAGCGGCGGCGGCCTTTTCTTCAGCGGCGATACGGTCATGCATCGCTTCCAGCGCGGCCTGCTCGGCATTGGCGCGCGCGCGTTCGGCTTCAGCCAGGCGGGCATTGATGGCGTCCAGCGCCGCCTGCTCCGCTTCGGCACGGGCACGCTCGGCATCGGCCAGGCGCACCGCGGCGGCGGCTTTTTCCTGCGCCAGGGCATTGGCCTGTTCGGCTGCTGCCAGTTGGGCGGCGACAGCGTCGCGCTCGATCTTCTCGGCCATGGCCTGTTCGGCGGCCACGGCGACGGAGCGTTCTGACAGCTCCTTGCGCTCGGCGGCGATGGCGGCGGCACGCTGGTGTTCCTCGGCTTCGATGCGGGCCTGCTCGGCGGCGGCCTGCTCGGCTTTCTCGCGCAGCTTGGCCTGCTCCAGCGCCACGGCTTCCGCTTCCAGGCGGGCGCGGGTTTCGAAATCGGCCTGCTGCTCGGCCTCCACGCGGGCCATGGCAATGGCGTGCAGCTGGCGGTCGGTTTCCACGCGGCGCTCGGTGGCGGCAATGATCTGCTGGTCGGCATCGCGACGGGCCTGGGCGGCGTCGGCGGCCATGGCTTCGACGCGTTCACGATGCAGGGCGGCGTCGCGGATTTCCTTTTCGGTCTGCAGTCGCAGGTGCAGCGACTGGGCAGCGCTGCGGTCGGATTCAGCCTTGGCCAGGGCGATCTGTTCGCGCTCCTGCTCCAGGTGGGCCAGGGCGCGGGCTTCTTCCAACGCGCGTACTTCGGCGGCGGCACGCTTGAATGCCGCTTCCAGGGCAACCTGGTCGGCGCGTTCACGCTGGCGGGTCGCTTCCAGGGCTTCGGCTTCGGCCTGGGCCAGTTGTTCGGCGGTCAGGCGGGCGGCATGGGCCTGGCGCTCGCGCTCGCGCGCAATGGTGGTCATGCGCGCATCGGCGGAAGCTACGCCCACCACCTCGTCGCGGGCAGCCTGTACGGCGGCGGCGCGCTCGGCCGCTTGCAGGCGGGCTTGTTCGGCCTGGGCGGCCAATTCTTCCGCCGCCTTGCTGGCCAGTTCCGCCAGCTTGGCTTCTTCCGCGACCTGTTCGGCGGCACGGCGGCGGCTTTCTTCCTCGGCCTTGGCGCGCTGTTCGGCCGCCAGGCGCACCTGGATGTCGGCATCGACGCGGGCGCGCAGTTCGGCGGTTTCCTGCTTGACGGCTTCCAGGCGGGCTACGCTGGCGGAAGCGGCGGCGCGCAGGGTTTCCAGGCGTTCCTTGTTGATCTTGATGGCTTCTTCGGCGGCTTCGGCATTCTGCACCGCAGCGGCGGCGGCGGCCGATTCCAGGGCGGCGCGGTCTTCGGCCAATGCTCGGGCACGGGCTTCCGCCACGGCGCGCGATTCGGCGGCGCACTGGGCCTTGGCTTCGGCTTCGACGCGGGCGATGGCCTCGGTAATGGCCTTCAGCTCGGCTTTCTCATGCTCAGCACGGTCGCTGGCGACGGTGTCGGAAGATGGCGG
>JBCNOX010000433.1:0-4953 GCA_039593645.1 Pseudoduganella sp. | reverse complement strand
TACTTAAGGCCGGAGTGTAGGGTTGAATCACGGTCGAGTCAAGGAAAAATTCGCTATGTGACTGATTTTCTTGGATAATTATGTCGATCAAGCTATATAATTGGTGTCTTGGATAACGATTTTTGGATGTATAAATGAGCAACACCCCAGTGGATTACGAAGCAGTTATCGCGGCAACCGAGCAGTGGCTGGAGAAGGCTGTGATCGGCCTGAACCTGTGCCCCTTTGCCAAGGCCGTGCATGTGAAGAAGCAGGTGCGTTATGTAGTGTCGGAGGCTTCTTCGCCTGAGGAGTTGCTGGAAGACCTGATCAAGGAGCTGGAATTCCTGGCTGAGGAAGACCCTGAGGTGGTCGATACGACCCTGCTGATCCACCCGCTGGTACTGCAGGATTTCGAGGATTACAACGAATTCCTGGATGTGGCGGATGCGGCCCTGGAAGAGCTGAAGCTGGAAGGCGAGCTGCAAGTGGCCAGCTTCCATCCTGAGTACCAGTTTGCGGATACCGACAAGAACGACATTTCGAACTATACCAACCGTTCACCTTACCCAACCTTGCACCTGCTGCGCGAAACGTCGATCGATCGCGCGGTGGAGGCTTTCCCGGAGGCCGCCGATATTTTCGAGAAGAATATCGAAACCATGGAAAAGCTCGGCCATGAGGGTTGGGACAAGCTGGGCTTGCAGGTGAAGTGATGGCAGAAGATAAATTACCTGAGCGGCCGGATACGCCTTGCGTGGCGGTTTGCTCGACGACCTTTGATGAGATTTGCCGGGGGTGCGGCCGGACTTATATCGAAGTCGCGCACTGGGTGGCCATGAGTGCGGAGGAGAAGGAGAAGGTTTGGCAGCGGATTCTGGCGCAGGGCTATCCGCGGCGGAATTCCTGAAAAACCGGTAAACCGGGGTCTGACCCGCAAGGTCAGACCCCCAACGGTCTTGAGGTTGGGGTTTCGGTTGAGCGATGTTGATCTTTGACGAACGTCAAAGGCCTCGAACCCATCCCGTAGCGGCAGATCGGGTGGTGTCTTACCCTGCGGGTCAGGCACCGGTTTACCGGTTTTACTCCGCCTTCCAGGTTCCAATAAAGTCCTTCTTGCCAATCTCCAGCCCGTTATGGCGCAGGATGTTGTAAGCCGTTGTCGCATGGAAAGTGAAGTGCGGCAGCGCATAATGCATCAAATATTCCTGCCCCACCCACTGCTTGACCTTCTCCCCGCTACCAGTAGTTACCGAACGTTGCGCCGAATCCTCAATCGCCTGGCGCGGCAGCGAGTCCAAGAACGCCAATGTGCGCTGGATGCGCAGTTTTAGTTCACCAATAGTCTTTTCAGTATCTTCGTAAACCGGCACATCCGCTCCGGCCAGCCGCGCGCCCGCGCCCTTGGCAAAGTCGGCAGCAATCTGGATCTGGCGGGTAAAAGGCAACATGTCCGGGAACAGGCGGAACTGCAGCAGGGCGTTCGGATCAATCTTCTTCTCTTCGATATGTGCCTCGGTTTTGTCGAGGATGGCCAGCAGGCTGCCGAGGATCTGGCGGAACACTGGAATCGAAGCGGAATACATGGAAAACGACATAGGTAAACTCCTCTGATATAGAGTAGCGATGATAGCGCGTTACGTGCATAATTGCTGCTGGATAATCTTTTCCACCAGACCCGCTGAATGGCTCGGAATTTATATAACAAATTAAGGTCCCGCCTGAGCGCACTGTATGGCTTGTCCATTTATGGCGCCTTGTTACTGGTGGTATTCGGCGGCCTGGTGATTCCGGCAATTATCGGCTCCTACCTGCTGATCGGGGTGCACGAACAGAAGTCCGCCCAGACCGCCCTCAACGAATCCCTGCAGCGCAACGCCGACATCCTGGCGCTCGGCATGCAGGAATCCCTGTGGAATATGAACGCGGAATCGGCACATTCGCTGGTCGAATCCGTGATGCGCGACCGCTCCGTGCTGCAGGTGCAGGTGACCGGCCAGGCCGACACCCAGTTCATGCACGTCGAGGCGCCCAAACGCGCCATCGGCAATGTGGTGCGCGCCGAGCGCGAAATCATGGTGCGCGGCGAAAAGATCGGCAAGATCATGGTCGAGATGGACGACGCCCGCAGCCAGCAGGAACTGCGCGAGAAGCAGCTGTCTTACGTCTTCGTCCTGGCGGCCCAGCTGACCGTGTCGCTGCTGCTGATCGTGCTGTTCCTGAACCAGCGCCTGCTCAAGCCGCTGCGCAAGCTGATGCGCTTTTCCGACCGCCTGTCGCACGGCGATTTCGAAACCCGCATGGAGTTGAGCGGCAGCGATGAACTGGGGCGCCTGGCTGGCCAGCTGGACCAGATGCGCGTGGCAATCAAGCACCTGTTCGAAGACATTGCCCAGCGCGAGGAGCGCTTCCGCACCATCGTGACGCAGGTGCCGGGCGCCGTGTTCCGCTTCCGTCCCGACGGGCCGATCGATTTCGTGTCGGACGCCATCGAAGAAATCTCGGGCTATTCGGCCGCGCAATTCATGCGCAGCACCACCCATGCCTGGGCCAACCTGATCTGCCCGGAAGACCGCAAACGCCAGCGCCGCGTGGTGGTGCAGGCGATCCAGGATGGCAAGCCTTATGAGATCGAATACCGCATCATCGATTCCACCGGCACCGAACGCTGGGTTGCCGAGAATGGCCAGCCGCAGGCGGCGGAGGCGGGCGGTGCGCCTTGGGTGGACGGCATCATTTCCGACATCAGCCAGCGCAAGCACAATGAGATGCGCATCGAAGCCCTGCTGGCCGAGCAGAGCGCGATCCTGGATAACGTGATGTTCGGCGTCATGTTCGTGCGCCACCGGACCATCGTTTCGGTCAACCGCCGTTGCGAAGAGCTGTTCGGCTATGAGCCGGGCCAGATGATCGGTGCTTCCACCGCTATCGTGTTCCCGACCACCTTCGACTTTGAATCTGCCGGCGCGCGCCAGTACTCCACCCTGGGCAGCGGCGAGTACTTCAGCGAAGAGCGCAATTACCGCCGCAAGGATGGCTCTTTGTTCTGGTGCATGGTGTCCGGCTGCGCTATCGACCAGAACCGCCCGAACGAAGGCTCGATCTGGGTCTATGCCGACATCAGCGCCCGCAAGGAGGCGGAAGAAAAGCTGCGCCTGTCGGCCACCGTGCTGGAACACATTGCCGATGGCGTGATGGTGATCGACGACAAAGGCACCATTGTCGCGGTCAATCCGGCCTTCACCCAGATCACGGGCTACACCGAAGCCGAGGCATTGGGCCACGATGTTGGGCTGACCCGCTCCGGCCGCCACGACGAAGGCTTCCACGCCCAACTGTGGAAAGAGCTGGTGCAACATGGCTACTGGCGCGGCGAAATCTGGAGCATGCGCAAGAGCGGCGAATTGTTCCTGGAGTGGCTGACATTGACCGCGGTGCGCGATACGCGCGGCGTGACGACCCACTATGTCGGCGTGTTCAGCGACATTACCCTGGTCAAGCAATCGCAGGAAAAGCTGGATCACCTGGCCCACCACGATGCCTTGACCCAGTTGCCGAACCGCTTGCTGTTCCATGACCGGCTGCAGCACGCCATCCAACGTGCCACGCGCGGCAACGAGCAGCTGGCGCTGCTGTTCATCGACCTGGACCGCTTCAAGAACGTCAACGACACGCTGGGCCACCACATTGGCGATGAGCTGCTGAAGCAGGTGGCGCACGCGCTGTCGGAAAAGCTGCGTGAAGGCGACACCCTGGCACGCCTGGGGGGTGATGAATTCATCGTGCTGCTCGAAGACGTGGAAGGCCAGTACGGCGCCGGCCAGGTGGCCGAAAAACTGGTGACGATGTTCGAGCATCCGTTCATGGTGGCGGGCCACGAACTGTTCGTGACCTGCTCGGTCGGCATTTCGGTCTTCCCGACCGATGCCAGCGACCTGAATATGCTGATCCGTAACGCCGACGTGGCCATGTACCAGGCCAAGGCGCGCGGGCGCAACGGTTACCGCTTCTACCAGCCGTCCATGTCGGGCGAGGGCGTCGAGCGCCTGCGCCTGGAAACTTATTTGCGCCGCGCCATCGAGAAAGAGGAAGTGTTCCTGAACTTCCAGCCGCAGGTCGAAATCGATAGTGGCAAGCTGCTGGGCGTGGAAGCGCTGGTGCGCTGGAATCATCCTGAGCTGGGCCTGGTGCCGCCGCACCGCTTCATTCCATTGGCCGAGGATACGGGCTTCATCAGCCAGCTGGGCCAGTGGGTGCTGTACGAAGCGTGCCGCCAGATGGTGCGCTGGCAGGAAGCGGGGCTGCACGTGCCGAAGATTGCGGTCAACCTGTCCGCCAAGCAGTTCGAGCGCGGCAGCATGGTCACCACGGTGGCCGACATCCTGCGCGAAACCGGCCTGGAGCCGCACCGCCTGCAGCTCGAAGTCACCGAGTCGGTGATCATGAACACCGGCGACGCGCTGGGCTTCATCAACGACTTGCACGCGGTGGGCGTCTCGCTGGCCATCGATGATTTCGGCACCGGCTACTCGTCGCTGGCTTACCTGAAGCAGATGCCGGTGCAGACCCTGAAGATTGACCGCTCCTTCATCAAGGACATCTCGACCGACGTCAATGATGAAGCGATCGCCATTGCCATTATCCAGTTGGGCCGCAGCATGAACCTGTCCGTCATCGCCGAAGGCGTGGAGACGGAACAGCAGGCGGCCTTCCTGCTGCGCCACGGTTGCAACCAGGCGCAAGGCTTTTATTACAGCCGCCCGGTGATGCCGGACGATTTGCTGCAGCGCTGGCTGCCATAACGAGAGAGCCATGCTCAAACCGAAGAAAATATCGCGCCGCCATTTCCTGCTGAGCGGAGTCGCCGTCGCCGGGGCCATGGTCGTGGGCTGGGGCGTGATGCCGCCGCGCCAGCGCGTGCGCGGCCAGGCCCCGCTGCCGCTTGAGAAAGGCGCCGTCGCCCTGAACGGCTGG
>JBCNOX010000432.1:0-4954 GCA_039593645.1 Pseudoduganella sp. | reverse complement strand
ACGCCGGAAGTCTTTGCTGAGCTGCGCATGCAGATCCAGGAGCGCGGCGCGCAAGCCGAGTACACCGACGTGGTGGCGATCGAAGCCGAACTGCTGGGTATCGAGAACGATGGTAACGAGTCGCTGGCCAGCGTGAAGTTCTGGGGCAAGATGAAACCCGCTGCCGATGCGTTGCCGGAACCGTTCCAGGAAGTATGGAACCTGAGCAAACCGCACAACGGCAAGACCGGCTGGATGCTGGCAGGTATCCAGCAGCTTGCGTGACATCGCGCAGTAACTGGTAAGATCGAGACCGCCCTGGCTTTCCGGGGCGGTTTTGTTTTTTGCAAACCGATAGAGCAGTGTCGGACCCAATGGGTCAGACACTGGTTTGCCGGTTTTGCTGTAGAAAAGACGACGACAATGTTTCCATTTCCCTCCAAGCTGCCCGGCCTGAGCATGCCGGCGGCCGCCACCATCAACCACCTGCTGGTGCAGGAGTCCTGGGCGCGCACTGAGCTCAAGCTGCATGCCGGCAAGGTCGCCGTGATCGACGCCAGCCCTGCTGTGCTGCGCCTGCGCGTGGCGCCGGATGGCATGGTGGAGGCGGCAGGCAGCGAGGCTGCAGCGGCGGTGACGATTCGCCTGAAACTGAGCGACCTGCCGCTGATCGCGCAAAACCGCGAGCGCGCCTTCTCCTACGTGCAGATCGAAGGCGACGCCGAATTTGCCAACGCCATTTCGCACCTGTCGCAATCGCTGCGCTGGGAAGCCGAGTACGACCTGGAAAAACTGGTGGGCCCGATTGCCGCCGTGCGCCTGGTGCAAGGCGCAAAGGCGGTAGTGCAGGGGGCGCGCAACGGCCAGCGCAAAGTGGCCGAGAATGTCGCGGAGTACTTCCTCGACGAGAACCCGCTGTTGATCCGCCCCGTGACGGCGGAAAGCTTTGCGGCCGATGTGACCCGCTTCCGCGACGATGTGGAACGCGCCAGCAAGCGGCTGGAAAAACTCGAACAAAAACTGGCTAAATGATTCGCAAATTCCTCCGGCTGTTCAAGATCGTTCGTGTATCCGTCCAGTACGGCCTGGACGAAATCGCCATTTCGGGCTTCGACAAGCCGCGCATCAGCAAGTTCCTCGATATGGTTTTCTTCTGGCGCGACCTGTCGACGCCGCGCGCAGTGCGCCTGCGCCGCGCGCTGGAGGAACTGGGCCCGATTTTCGTGAAGTTCGGCCAGGTGCTGTCGACTCGCAGCGACCTGTTCCCGCTCGATATCGTGGCCGAGCTGTCCAAGCTGCAGGACCGCGTGCCGCCCTTCGATTCCGACCTCGCGATCGCCATGATCGAGGCGTCGCTCGGCGCCCACCCGGATGAACTGTTCGCGCGCTTTGAACGCGTGCCGGTGGCTTCGGCTTCCATCGCGCAGGTGCACTTCGCGGCCTTGAAGGATGGCACCCAGGTCGCGGTCAAGGTGCTGCGTCCTGGCATGAAGAAGCTGATCGATGAAGACGTGGCGCTGATGCACATCGCGGCCAACTTCATCAACCGCCTGTGGGCCGACTCCAAGCGCCTGAAGATCCAGGAAGTGGTGCAGGAGTTCGACAAGTACCTGCACGATGAACTGGACCTGATGCGCGAGGCGGCCAACGCCAGCCAGCTGCGCCGCAACTTCGCCGATTCGAAGCTGCTGCTGGTGCCTGAGATGTTCTGGGATTATTGCTCCAGTAACGTGATCGTGATGGAGCGCATGCACGGCATCCCGGTGTCGCAGATCGAGCGCCTGATCGAGGCTGGCGTGGACCTGAAAAAGCTGTCGTCGGACGGCGTGGAGATCTTCTTCACCCAGGTATTCCGCGATGGCTTCTTCCACGCCGATATGCACCCGGGGAATATCCTGGTGTCGATCGAGCCGGAATCGTTCGGCCGCTATATCGCGCTGGACTTCGGCATCGTCGGCACGCTGACTGACTACGACAAGGACTACCTGTCGCAGAACTTCCTGGCCTTCTTCCGCCGCGATTACAAGCGCGTGGCCGAGGCCCACATCGAGTCCGGCTGGGCGCCGAAAGAAACGCGGGTCGATGAACTGGAGGCCGCGGTGCGCGCTTGCTGCGAGCCGATCTTCGACCGCCCGCTGAAGGACATTTCGTTTGGCCAGGTGCTGCTGCGCCTGTTCCAGACTTCGCGCCGCTTCAATGTCGAAGTGCAGCCGCAGCTGGTGCTGCTGCAGAAGACCTTGCTGAACATCGAGGGCCTGGGCCGCCAGCTCGATCCTGACCTCGATTTATGGAAGACGGCAAAGCCTTACCTGGAGCGCTGGATGGCGGAGCAGGTGGGCTGGCGCGGACTGATCGAGCGCCTGAAGGCGGAAGCGCCGCGTTACTCGCATATCTTCCCGCAGTTGCCACGCCTGGCGCACCAGGCGCTCACCGTCGCGGCGGAACGGGATGTGGCCACCAAGCTGCTGCTGGCGCACTTGGTGGCCGAGCAGCGGCACACCAACCGCTTGCTCTCGTTCTTTGCCTTCTTTGTCGGCTCGTTCGTGGTAGGCACTGTAGCGTATCTGGCATATGCCCGACTTTACTAACCGCGACCCGCGCACGCCGGAGTTCTGGGATCAGCGCTTCGACCAGGAATTCACGCCCTGGGATCGGGGCGGTGTTCCGGCGCAACTCTCGGCCTGGCTGAAAACCGGTAAACCAGTGTCAGACCCATTGGGCCTGACACTTGCCTGCGGCGGCCGCGTACCGGTGTCTGACCCTGCGGGTCAGACACCGGGTCACCGGTTTTCCGCGCTGATCCCCGGCTGCGGCAGCGGCTACGAACTGCAAGCCTTCTGCGAAGCCGGCTGGAACGCCACCGCCATCGACTTCTCCCCGTCCGCCGTTGTTGCGGCGCAACAAGCGCTCGGCCCCTGGCGCCAGCACGTCGTCGAAGCCGATTTCTTCGCCTACTCGCCAGGCCAGCCCGTCGACCTCATCTATGAGCGTGCTTTCCTGTGCGCCATGCCGCGCGACATGTGGCCGCGTGTCGTGCAGCGCTGGGCGCACTTGCTGCCGGAGGGCGGCCTGCTGCTTGGCTACTTCTTCTTCGACAGCAACCCGAAAGGTCCGCCCTTCGGCGCCGATAGGGAGCAGCTCGTGCAGTTAATGAGCGCTCACTTTGAGCTCGAGCAAGACGAAGCGGTCGAGGACTCCATCCCGGTATTCCAGGGCAAGGAGCGCTGGATGGCCTGGCGCCGGAAAAAGGCTTTATAATTCAGGGTTTTGATGTTTTTTGCGGAGTAACAGATGCCTATCTACGCTTACCGCTGCGAGGAATGTGGCTTTGCCAAGGATGTGCTGCAAAAGATCTCCGATCCGCAGCTCACGGATTGCCCTTCCTGCGGCAAGTCCACCTTCAAGAAGCAACTGACCGCAGCCGGCTTTCAACTGAAAGGCACCGGCTGGTATGTCACCGATTTCCGTGGCGGCACCGCCCCGGCGACCGGTGTCGCCAGCACGGCCAAGACCGAAGCCCCGGCAGCAGCCACCCCGGCGCCCGCGCCGGCCAAGTCGACCAGCGAGGCCTGATTACCCCGCACAAGGAACACGATGCGCAAATATTTCATTACCGGCCTGCTGATCCTGGTGCCCCTGGCGATTACCGCCTGGGTGCTCAATATCATCATCAGCACGATGGACCAGTCGCTCCTGATCGTTCCGGAGCGCTGGCAGCCGCGTACCCTGATCGGTTTCGATATCCCGGGCCTGGGCACTATCCTGACCGTGCTGATCGTGTTCTTCACCGGCCTGCTGACCAATAACCTGGTCGGCAATTTCGTCGTCAGGCAGTGGGAAAAGCTGCTGCACCGCATCCCGGTGGTCAGCTCCCTGTACGGCAGCGTGAAGCAGGTATCGGATACGCTGTTTTCCGATTCCGGCAATGCTTTCCGCAAGGCCGTGCTGGTGCCTTACCCGCATGCCGGCTCGCGCACCATTGCCTTCCTGACCGGCGCGCCGGCCACCGAAGTGCAGAAGCACCTGGACGATGAATATGTCAGCGTCTACGTGCCAACCACGCCGAATCCGACTTCCGGCTTCTTCCTGATGATGCCGAAAAAAGATGTAATCGAGCTCGATATGAGCGTCGATGCCGCACTGAAGTACATCGTTTCGATGGGCGTTGTCGTCCCTGAATAAAACTTAACCTGAAACTGAGAATCAATATGTCCATGCGTACTGAATACTGCGGCCTCGTAACCGAAGCCCTCGTAGGCCAAACCGTCAGCCTGTGCGGCTGGGTGCACCGTCGCCGCGACCACGGCGGCGTGATCTTCATCGACCTGCGCGACCGCGAAGGCCTGGTGCAGGTGGTCTGCAACCCGGACCAGGCGGAAGTGTTCTCCGTCGCCGAATCCGTGCGTAACGAGTACTGCCTGCGCATCACCGGCACCGTGAAAGACCGCCTGGCCGGCACCGTCAACAACAACCTGAAGTCGGGCAAGATCGAAGTCGTTGCCTCGAAAGTGGAAGTACTGAACGCCTCCGTGCCAGTGCCGTTCCAGCTGGACGACGACAACCTGTCCGAAACCACCCGCCTGACCCACCGCGTGCTGGACCTGCGCCGCCCGCAGATGCAGAACAACCTGCGCCTGCGCTACAAGGTGTCGATGGAAGTGCGCAAGTACCTGGACTCCCTGGGCTTCATCGATATCGAAACCCCGGTGCTCACCAAGTCCACCCCGGAAGGCGCGCGCGACTACCTGGTGCCATCGCGCGTGAACGCGCACGAATTCTTCGCGCTGCCGCAGTCGCCGCAGCTGTTCAAGCAGCTGCTGATGGTCGCTAACTTCGACCGTTACTACCAGATCACCAAGTGCTTCCGCGACGAAGACCTGCGCGCCGACCGCCAGCCGGAATTCACCCAGATCGACTGCGAAACCTCGTTCCTGAACGAGCAGGAGATCCGCGACCTGTTCGAAACCATGATCCG
>JBCNOX010000431.1:0-4959 GCA_039593645.1 Pseudoduganella sp. | reverse complement strand
GTCCATGCCGGACATGCCTGCGGGGCCGGCGCCGCGCAGCAGCTGCAGCAGGATGGTTTCGGCCTGATCGTCCAGGTGGTGGGCGGTCAGCAGCAGGTGCACGTTGTGTTCAATGCAGAGTGCGCCCAAGGCGGCATAGCGGGCTTTGCGGGCGGAGGCTTCGCTGCGGTCGCCGAGGGTGACGCGGCGGCTGGCGAAGGTGATGTTCAGGCGCTCACATTCCTTGCGCGCGTGGGCTTCCCAGGCGTCGGCGTTGGGGCTCAGGCCGTGATGGATGTGGAAGGCGTAGGTTTTGCGGCCGCAATTCGCTGCCATGTGCAGCAATGCGCTGCTGTCCAGGCCTCCGCTGTAGGCGATGGCGATGGGGCCTTGCGGGAGCTGGGCGAGGGAGTGCTGGAGGATTTCTTGGGCGCGCATACTGAAACCGGTAAACCGGTGTCTGACCCGCAGGGTCAGACACCCTATGACGCGGCGGCCGCTGGCCGGGGTGTCTGACCCTTCGGGTCAGACATCGCCTTACCGGCTTTACTCGGAAGCAGTGGTTTCTTTGAACTTACCGTAGCTCATCAGCTTCTCGTGACGAGCCGCCAGCAGGTCCTTGGTCTTCACGCCCTGGAACTGGCGCAGCGAATCCGCCAGTGCGCGTTTCAGCATCTTGGCCATTTCCTTAGGATCGCGATGCGCGCCGCCCAGCGGCTCGTTGACGATCTTGTCGACCAGGCCGATCGCCTTCAGGCGATGCGCGGTCAGGCCCAGCGCTTCAGCCGCATCGGATGCGCGCTCGGAAGTCTTCCACAGGATCGAAGCGCAGCCTTCAGGCGAAATCACCGAGTAAGTCGCGTACTGCAGCATGAGCACGGAATCGCCAACAGCAATCGCCAGCGCGCCGCCGGAGCCGCCTTCGCCGATGATGGTCGCGATCAGCGGCACTTTCAGTTCCGCCATCACGTACAGGTTATGGCCGATTGCTTCCGACTGGCCGCGCTCTTCCGCGTCGATGCCAGGGAAAGCGCCAGGAGTGTCAACGAAGGTGAAGATAGGCAGGTTGAATTTCTCGGCCAGCTTCATCAGGCGCATGGCCTTGCGGTAGCCTTCCGGCTTCGGCATGCCGAAGTTGCGCATCGCGCGTTCTTTGGTATCGCGGCCCTTCTGGTGGCCGATCACCATGCATGGCTGGCCATTGAAACGGGCGAAGCCGCCCACGATGGACTGGTCGTCCGCATAGGTACGGTCGCCGTGCAGTTCATGGAAGTCGGTAAAGATTTCGTTCACGTAGTCCATGGTGTATGGACGTTGTGGGTGGCGGGCAATCTGGGAAACCTGCCAAGGCGTCAGCTTGGCGTAAATGTCTTTGGTCAGTTGCTGGCTCTTCTTGGCCAGGCGGTCGATCTCCTCCGAAATATCGACAGCCGAATCGTCTTGTACGAATCGCAGCTCTTCGATCTTGGAATCCAGTTCCGCAATCGGTTGCTCAAAGTTGAGGAAAGTCGTTTTAATCATTGTACCTCCGAGTGTTTTTGCATCTCCGACAACACTGCTTTTGGCGGTTGCCGGTGAGAATTTGCGCTATTTTACCGGAACCGGATCAAGGCTACGCCATAAATACCAGGTCGCGACCGTCCGGAAGGGTTCCCAGTTGGCCGAAACCTCGCGCGCATCGCTGCGCGACACGGGCTCCCCGGAAAAATAATTCTGGCTGATTCCACTGATCAGCCGGCTGTCGTCGAGCGGCAGCACGTTGGGTCGGAGCAGATTAAATATCAAAAACATCTCTGCTGTCCAGCGTGTAATGCCGCGAATCTGAACCAGTTCAGAAATGACGGCTTCGTCATCCATCTGCGCCCATTGGGCGGCGTGGACCTTCTTGTTCTTGAAATGGTCAGCCAAATCCAGGATGTATTCGGCCTTGCGCTTTGACAGGCCGCAGCCCGCCAGCGCAGCGGCGCCGGCTTTTTGCACGGCGGCCGGGGTGAATTTGGGGCAGGTCTCCAGCAGCCTGGCCCATGCCGCATTGGCGACCTGGGTCGTGACCTGCTGGTTGACAATGGCGCGCGCCAGGGTAATAAACGGGTCGTCATGGCCAACCAGGTGCAAGTCACCGAATTGGGGGATCAGGCGGTTCATGATGCGATCACGCTTCATGAGCTCTGCCTTGGCTTCCTCCCAATACGGCGGCACCGGGGCATGATCCCCGTTTTCCCTGGATAGAACCATTACGCGCGTCGCCAGTTCGTCGTGCCGTCAGGCTTGTCTTCGAGGACGATGCCGGCTGCCAGCAGGTCGGCGCGCACCTTGTCGGCAGTGGCGAAGTCGCGCGACTTCTTGGCTGCGGCACGGGTGGCGATGGCAGCTTCGATTGCCGCTTCGTCCATGCCCTCGCCTTGCGCGCCTTTCGGGGCGGCCTTGCGGTATTCCTCAGGGCTGCGCTCCAGCAGGCCAAGAACGGCGGCCAGGCCTTTCAGCTGGCGTACGGCTGCGGGCGACTTGGTCTTGTTCACTTCCGATGCCAGGTCGAACAGCACCGACACTGCGATCGGGGTGTTGAAGTCGTCGTCCATCGCTTCGGCAAAGCGCTTGGCGTTGTCTTCGTTCCAGTCCAGCGGCTGGCCGTCGCCTTCCACGCCATCCAGCGCGGTGTACAGGCGGGTCAGCGCACCGCGCGCGTCCTCCAGATGCACGTCCGAGTAGTTCAGCGGGCTGCGGTAGTGGGCGCGCAGGATGAAGAAGCGCACCACTTCAGCGTCGAACTGCTTCAGCACTTCGCGGATGGTGAAGAAATTGCCCAGCGATTTGGACATCTTCTCGCCATCCACGCGCACGAAGCCGTTGTGGACCCAGTAGTTCGCCAGCGTCTTTCCGGAAGCGCCTTCCGACTGCGCGATTTCGTTTTCGTGGTGCGGGAACTGCAGATCCGCGCCTCCGCCGTGGATGTCGAAAGTCTCGCCCAGCAGGGAGCACGACATCGCCGAGCACTCGATGTGCCAGCCCGGACGGCCCTTGCCCCACTTGGAGTCCCACTTAACCTCTTCCGGTTCGGATTCCTTGGCAGCTTTCCACAACACGAAGTCCAGCGGATCGCGCTTGCCAGTGTTCACATCCACGCGCTCGCCCGCGCGCAGGTCGTCCAGCGACTTGCCCGACAGCTTGCCGTAGCCTTCGAACTGTCGCACGGCGTAGTTAACGTCGCCGTCGGCAGCCTTGTAGGCCAGGTCCTTGGCTTCCAGCTTCTCGATAATGCCCAGCATTTGAGGCACATATTCGGTCGCCTTCGGCACGTCGGTCGGATTCAGGATGCCCAGGGCCTCGCAATCCTCATCCATGTATTTAATAAAGCGACTGGTCAGCTGGCCAATGGTTTCGCCATTCTCGACCGCGCGCTTGATGATCTTGTCATCGATGTCCGTGATATTGCGCGCATAGCGCACGTCGTAGCCCGATGCCTTCAGCCAGCGGTAGATAACGTCAAACGCCATCAACATGCGGCCGTGGCCCACGTGGCAGTAGTCGTAAACGGTCATGCCACAGACATACATCCGGACCTTGCCCGCCTCAATGGGTTTGAACGACTGCTTTTCGCGTGCCAGCGTGTTGAAAATCTTTAAATTGCTCATCGGACTAGAAGTAAACGGGTCACTGGTGCGAAGCGCCTGGGGCGTCGCACCGGTGCTCGGTGTGTACCAGGGGGATGTTTGGTCCCTTTGTTATAGTTCTACTTTGTTAGAATGGAACGTCTGGCGAAGTATAGCATTGAAAATTTCGCGCACGCGAATCGCAATTCTTATAAAGGAAACAAGAATGCAGAAGAAATGGATTGCCCTGCTGGCCGGCCTGCTGATTGGCGGCGCCGCGGCAGCTGCCGACAACCCGCAAGTTTCGATCAAGACCAACGTTGGCGAAATCATCGTTGAACTGGACCAGGAAAAGGCCCCGATCACGACCGCCAACTTCCTCGCCTATGTAAAGAGCGGCTTCTATAAAGACACCATTTTCCACCGCGTGATCAACGGCTTCATGGTGCAGGCCGGGGGCTATACGGCCGACCTGAAATCCAAGCAGCCGCTGCGCCCGGACATCAAGAGTGAAGAAAAGAACGGCCTGTCCAACCTGGCCTACACCATTTCGATGGCACGCCACGATTCGCCGAACTCCGCCAATTCGCAATGGTTCATCAACGTCGTCGACAACATCGGCCTGGACTACCCTAATATGAAGGGCCACGGCTATGCCGTCTTCGGTAAAGTCATCCAGGGGCAAGAAACCGTCGACAAGATCAAGAACGTGCTGGTGGACGACAAGCCAGGCTTCCAGAACATCCCGGTGAAGCCGATCGTGATCAAGTCGACCACTATCCTGAAAAACCGCATCGTCCCACCTGCACCACCGGCTCCACCACCAGTTGTCGAACCTGCACCAGCCCAAGAACCTGCCCCGGTCCAGGAGCCAACTCCTGCTCCGCAGCCAGAGCCTGTAAAATAACGCTTTTTTAGAAACACAAAAGGACAACAAGATGACCACCATCACCATTACCACCAACAAAGGCACCATCGTTGCCGAGCTGGACGCAGAGAAGGCACCGAAGACCGTTGAGAACTTCCTGCACTACGTGAACGCTGGCCACTACAACAACACCATCTTCCACCGCGTGATCGACGGCTTCATGATCCAGGGCGGCGGTTTCGAGCCAGGCATGAAGCAGAAGCCAACCGACCAGACCGTGGAAAACGAAGCCAAGAACGGCCTGAAAAACGAGCCATACACCCTGGCCATGGCCCGCACCTCGGCACCACACTCCGCATCCGCACAGTTCTTCATCAACGTGAAGAACAACTCCTTCCTGGACTACCCAGGCCAGGACGGCTGGGGCTACGCCGTATTCGGCAAAGTCACCCAGGGCACCGAAGTGGTTGACGCAATCAAAGGCGTGAAGACCACCCGTTCCGGCATGTTCTCCGACGTGCC
>JBCNOX010000430.1:0-4959 GCA_039593645.1 Pseudoduganella sp. | reverse complement strand
GATATCGCCATCGAGCTGGCGCAACAGGCCTTGCAATTCCTCATCGACCGGACCGTGGTGGGCCAGCGTGGCGTGCAATTGGCGCAGAGTCTCCTTCAGCTTGGTGTCCATGATTCCTTTCCCCGGTGAAGTGGCTATCCCTCTTTATACACCCATCCGCCGCGACCAGCTACGGATGTGCTCAATTTCGGGCGCCTCCAGCCCGAGCGAGCGCAGGAAGGTCTCGTGGGCTTGCGGGGCTTGCTGTTCGAACAGGGCGTGCCAGCGTTCCATCGCAGCATCATCGAGGCCGGCGGCACGCAGGAGCGCGGTCCAGCCGGCTTTGTCGATGCCTGCCGAGGACGTCGTGCCGAGTGCTCGCAGCAGTACTTCCTGTTGTTCCCGCAGGCGCGCCATGTCGGCGGCAATCTCCTGCAGGCGGCGTTCAATGGGGCCAGCGTTGGCACCGTCGCGCAGCAGCATGGCAATTGCGGGGATGTCCATGCCGGTGGCGCGCCAGGCGCGGATCTGATCTGCGCGGGCGATATCGGCTTCGCTGTAGCGGCGGTAACCGGCGGCGCTGCGGGCTGGCGCCAGCAATCCTTGCTCCTCATAGTAGAGCAGCGTGCTGCGCGAGATACCACAGCGGCGGGCGAGCTGGCCGATGGTGAGCGTCGTCATGGCAAAGGCGCCAGGTCAGGTGCCACGAATGCCGCGCGCGCATCGGGCGCGGCGAGCAGCGCAGGACTGTAATGCAACGCCAGCACGGCGTGAGCATCGGCCAGCGCAGCGGGACCATGCGCGTGCAGCAGGCGCACGAGTGCGACCGTCATGGTGATGTGAAATTTGTTCGCCGCGCCGAGGTGGGTAGCGTAAGCGCGAATCGTGCCGCAGGTGCGGGCGATTGCTTCGTCCAGCGGATAGCGGGCGAGGTAGAGACACGCCAACCGCAAATGGCCGGCGTGGTTGAAGTGCTCCGGCGGGAGCGTGCATGCCTCGAGGCCGCTCAGGAATTGTTCATCGTCCATGGCAGCAGCTTAAAGCTGACTACCATGGACGGGTCAAGCGCTTTTTAGTTGGCTTTCAAGCCGCGGCGTTCCAGCAACGGATCGATCTTCGCATCGCGGCCGCGGAACTCGCGGTACATCTGCATCGCATCCATCGTGCCGCCCTTGGACAGCAGGGCTTTGCGGAAATGGTCGCCATTCTTGCGCGACATGCCACCGTTCTCGGTGAACCATTCGACCGTATCGGCGTCCAGCTTCTCCGACCACAGGTAGCCGTAGTAGCCCGCCGAATAGCCGCCCGCGAACACGTGCGAGAAGTAGGTGGTGCGGT
Source organism: Pseudoduganella sp. (assembly GCA_039593645.1). Lineage (GTDB taxonomy): Bacteria > Pseudomonadota > Gammaproteobacteria > Burkholderiales > Burkholderiaceae_D > Rugamonas. The sequence goes on along the minus strand of JBCNOX010000430.1, from coordinate 3,642 downwards.
AGCGCGGCGGCACCGGTGCGAAGTCAACGCCGGCATCCTTCAGCACCGTCGATTCGAAGCCCAGCACGTCGGTCGGGATCTTGTCGGCTGGCAGCTGGTGCCAGCGCTGGTCCAGGATCGAAGCGGCCAGGTACTCGGTGGTGCGGAAGCCTTCGTTGAACTTGGCGGAAGCCTGCACCTTGTCCAGCAGTTCCTTCGGCATCGGCGCACCGGTCTGGTAATGCTTGGCGTAGTTGTTCAGGATCTCCGGCCAGGTCATCCACATCTCGTTGACCTGCGATGGGAATTCCACGAAGTCGCGCGGCACGCGGGTGCCGGCAAAGCGTGGGTACTTCACATCCGAGAACATGCCGTGCAGGGCGTGGCCGAACTCGTGGAACAGGGTACGAGCTTCATCGTAGGTCAGCAGAGTCGGTTCGCCTGCCGCTGGCTTGGGGATGTTCAGGTGATTGGCCACCACCGGCTTGGTGCCCAGCAGCTTGGACTGCGACACGTAGGCATTCATCCATGCGCCACCGCGCTTGTTGCTGCGGGCGTAGAAGTCGCCCAGGAAGATCGCCAGCTGCTTGCCGTCCGCATCGAACACGTCGAACACGCGCACGTCCTGCTGGTACACCGGCAGGTCCTTGCGTTCCTTGAAGGTGATGCCGTACACCTTGGTCGCTGCGTAGAACACGCCGTTCTGCAGCACGTTATCCAGTTCGAAGTATGGCTTGAGCTGGTTCTGGTCGAAAGCGTAGCGGGCCTGGCGTACCTTGTCGGTGTAGAAGGCCCAGTCCTGCGCCGCGTTGGTGAAGCCGCCCTTTTCCGCATCGATCACGGCCTGGATATCGGCCGCTTCCTTGCGCGCGTTGTTCACGGCCGGCTTGGACAGTTCGCCCAGCAGCTTGTTAACGGCATCGGTGTCGTGCGCGGTCTGGTCTTCCAGCTGGTAGGCGGCGTGCGACGAATAGCCCAGCAGCGCTGCGCGTTCCGCGCGCAGCTTGGCGATCTTCAGCACCACGTCGCGGTTGTCGAATTCGCCGCCGCGGCTGCCGCGTGCCAGCGAAGTGGCCAGCAGGCGCTCGCGGGTGGTACGGTTGGTCAGTACTTCCAGCGGAGCCTGGCCGGTGGTGTTGGCGATGGCGATCAGGAATTTGCCCTCCATGCCCTTGGCCTTGGCAGCTGCAGCAGCGGCGTCGATCGCCTTGTCGGACATGCCGGCAAGTTCTTCGCGGGTGTCGACCACCAGCGCGGAAGCATTGGCTTCCTTCAGCACGTTCTGGCTGAAGGTGGTGGACAGGGCGGCCAGCTGCGAGTTGTAGGCCTTCAGTTTTTCCTTGTCGGCAGCGGACAGCTTGGCGCCGGCGCGCACGAAGTCGGTGTGGTAGCGCTCCAGCAGGCGCTTCGATTCAGGATCGAGCTTCAGCTTGTCGCGCTTGTCGTACAGGGTCTTGATGCGGGCGTACAGCTTTTCGTTCAGGCGGATTGCGTCGCTGTGTGCGGATAGCTTCGGCGCCAGTTCACGGTTCAGCGCTTCGAAGGCATCATTGGTGTTGGCGCCAGACAGGTTGCCGAATACAGAGCTTACGCGGTCCAGCAGGCGGCCGGAACGTTCCATCGCCACGATCGTGTTCTCGAAAGTCGGCGCGGCCTTGTTGTTGGCGATTTTCGCGATTTCCGCAGCCTGCTGCTTCATGCCTTCTTCATAGGCAGGACCGTAGTCTTCGTTCTTGATCTTGTCGAAGGCCGGATAGTTCAGCGGCAGCTTGGATTCTTCTGCGAAGGGATTGGAAGCCGGCAGCGCGGCATTGGCAATACCGGCAACGGCCAGGCTGGCGGCCATCACCAGCAGTTTCGGACGGAACATTCTCTCTCCTGTTTTGTAATGTTTCGAAGCGGCAGATGATAGCAGTCGGATTTTGCAAAGTCATGGCCAAGCTATGCTGCGCTGCGCCATGCTGTTAATATTTCAATATTAATCTTTTAAAACAGAATCAATGAGATATGCAATTGCTACGCTGGCGCTAGCGGCATTATGGTCCAGCCCAGCCCTGGCTGACGATGGTTCGCAGGCCTGCTACGTTTCCGGCGACTCCAGCCAAGTCTTCTCCAAAGACAAATTGAGGCACTTCAATGAGGATCCCATCACAAGGCAGGAAGTCCCACGCCAGCTGAATTCATCCAATCGCGCGATCCAAAAATGCATGCAGCGTCATTTCGACCGCGAAGGATGGCCTGTTCAAGGAGCACGCTTCCTGTACGGCTTACGCATTGCGCCAACCGGCAAAGTTGCGCAGGTGTCCGTGATCGAATTCCAAGGAGTCAACGATGGCATGCTGATGGCATGTATCGGCCGCAAGATATGCGAATGGGAGCTGTCTGCGAACCCAGATGGGGCAGAAAAACAGATCGTGGTCCCGTACGTGATGAGATGAGCCGCCAGCTCAGTAGTGCGGTGGCGGTTCGTTGATCGGCGTCTGATTGGATTGCGATGTAGTGCGCACACGTTCGGCCAGAGCCACCAGCATCGCTTCCAGCTGGTCTATCTGCTTCTGCTGCTCGTAAACGCGCCGGTTCAGCGACTCCACCAAGTCTTCCTGATGCGCCAATTTGATCTCGATGTCGATGAAACGGTCTTCGCTGCTCACAGCCTGCTCCTGCTACGCGTAAAGCGGGCATTTTACTTCAGCATATCGTGTGGTGTAAGTCAGCCTTACCTCAAGTAGACGCCACCGCAGACGATGATGTCTTCCTCCGGCACGCAGTACATGGTTTTCGGTTCGATCTTGCCGGAGACAGGGTTGTTGAATTTGTAGTCCTGCCAGAATGGCACTTTTTTCTTCGCCATTTCGACCCGCTCTTTCACGAAGGCTTTGCCATCGACGTCTTTCAGCTCCATCAGGTTCTTGCCGATCATCTTGGTGTTGGCGCCATGGGCTCGCACCACACCATCGAGGCCATACACGGTGAGATACAGATCGCGGTCGACGAACTGTCCATCTTTCTTGTCGATTTCAGCGAAAGTCTTTTCGCGGCCGTTAGCTTTCATGTAAGCCAGGGCTTTTTTCACCATCGCCTCGGCTTCAGGCTTGGTCACCACATCCGCAGCGCTTACGAGGGGCGCTGCGCCCGCCAGGGCGGCGAGCAGGCAAATGCGAGTAAACATGGGAGCCTCCTTTCTAAAGGAAGAACACCCATGCTAGCACCAATCAAGCCGGATTGATGTCGCGTGGAGCCGACAGCAATTCCTTCATGCGCGCCAGGCGTTCGCGCGGCGACAGCACTTCCGATTCCGTCGGCGGGGCGGTGCCGACATCGAGCGCCATTTCGGCGATGAAGCGCGACACGTCGCATTGCACATGTTCGCCGCCGCGCTTGCGCTTCTTGCACCAGGTGAGCTGCAAGGTGCGCTGGGCGCGCGTGATCCCCACGTACATCAGGCGCCGCTCTTCTTCGATGCGCTGGGCCAGCAATTCGACCGGCGCATCGGGGTCGCCCTTGTGCGGCAGGATGCCTTCTTCCACGCCAACCAGGAATACATGCGGGTACTCCAGGCCCTTCGACGCATGCAGGGTCGACATGCGGACCGCGTCCGGCTCTTCGTCCTTCCCGTCCAGCATGGACATCAGGGCCACCATCTGCGTCAGTTCCAGCACGTTC
>JBCNOX010000043.1:0-17171 GCA_039593645.1 Pseudoduganella sp. | reverse complement strand
CTGTCGGCGGCCAGCGTGATGCGGTTCGGTTCGTGCGGCGCGGTGGGATCCACCTCATAGCCGCGCCATCCGTACATCTTTTGCAGCAACACGCTGGCCGCTTCACGTTTGCCGGCCGAGTTGGCCAAGCGGATATGGAACTGTTGCTGGTCGATGGCGTGCAATGGCTGCGCGCCGGCCGCGTTTTCATCGATCAACAGGGAAACAATGGTGTCGTCATCCACGATGCGTCCTCCTATCGGAATTACGCTTGGACACTCGGGCTGGCACAAGGTTCCGCCCGCGTCGGATTTCTTTTCACGCCAGGACTGCTCCGGGGCGGCGGCGCATGGCACGGATGCTGCTGGTATGACGATGCCGGCAAACTCGCCGCTATTCAACCGGGAGTTCTACACCATGACTACCTTCCGCAAGACTCTACTGGCAACTGCCGCCCTGCTGGCGGCTGGATTCGCCAGCGTCCCGGCCCAGGCCTCGACCTTCGCCTCCGCCATTCTTGACATCAGCAATTTCCGCCTGCTCCATTCGGGCGGCGCCGCCTACAGCACGGCCGACTTTACGATCCTGCAGGGCACCAACGATGCCCATGCAACGGCTTCGCTGAACGGTGTGTTCGCCAATGGCGCCTCTTCGATCCCCATCCTGGCCGGTACGCCGGATGTCGCACACCAATGTGTCGGCGCCCCTTGCCCGGCCTTGGGATCCAACAACTTCACGCCCTTCCCCGCGCCGCTGCCGGTTCCAGGCACGTTCGGCTATGCCGACCAGGACCTGACCGGGGCATCGATCACGATCAACGGCAACCCGGCCGGTGCACACGCCCGCACCCGGGCCGACGCCTCCACCGCCTTGAATGCCATCGCTTCGGGTAACTCCGACGTCGGCACCTCGACCACTTTCCGCTTTACGCTCGGGGCAGCCGACACCATGACCGTGGAATTCGATGCCTCGGCGTTCACCCAGGCCTTTGTCTCGCTGGGCTCGGGGCCCAACGCCAACGCCAATGCGCGCCTGTCGTGGTCGATCAACATCGTCGACTTGTCCACCCAGCTTAGAATCTTCGACTACGCGCCAGCCGAGCTGAACGCACACAGCGTACGCAGCCGCACGGACGGCAGCCCTGGGCTGCTGACCTACACCTATGCAAACGTCCCCGGCACGCCATTCTCTGCCATCTCGCCTTTGCTGACGGCCGGCACCAGTTACCAGATCACCATCCAGCACAACACGCTGGCCAATACGCTGCAGCAGGAACTGCCAGAACCGGACTCGATGGCCGTGCTCGCCGCCGGCATGCTGGCAATGTCGGTGGCTCTGCGGCGCCGCAAATCCTGAGCAGTTCTTGACAGGCATCAACGTTCGGGCGGGTTCACCAGCCGTGCTGCGAACCCGCCCATATAATCAAAAGGACCGAGGCGTATCACCGGGGAGCGCAGCATGGAGCATCTCTTCAGCCAACTGCTGTCCAGCCTGAAAGGCATCTGGAAACACCGCTGGACAGGTTTCGGCATCACCTGGCTGATCGTGCTGGTCGGCTGGGCCAAGGTTTATTCCCTGCCAAACGAATACCAGAGCACGGCGCGGGTCTTCGTCGACACCCAGAGCATCCTCAAACCACTGATGGTCGGCATGACCAGCATGCCCAACGTTGAACAGCAGGTGGCCATCATGAGCCGCACGCTGCTCAGCCGTCCCAATATCGAACGCGTATTGCGCATGGTCGACCTTGACGTGCGCACGGTAACGGCGCGCGATCACGATGCCATGGTCGACGACATGCTGAAACGCATCCACATCAATGGCACCGGCACCTACGACATCTACACCATCGGCTACACCCATTCCGATCCGCGCCAGGTACGCGATGTGGTGCAGGCGCTGCTGTCGATCTTCGTGGAGGGGAGCTTCAGGGGCAAGAAGGGCGACTCCGAAAAAGCGGTGCAGTTCATCGACGAGCAGATCAAGAGTTACGAAGAGCGCTTGTTAAGCGCGGAAAACGCGGTCAAGGAATTTCGCCTGAAGCATAACTATCTGCTGCCGCGTGAAGGACAGGACTACGGCGGCAAGCTGTTGACGGCAAGCGAGTCGCTGGCCAGTGCCCAGCTGGAGCTGGCTGAAGCGGAACAGGCGCGCAGGGCCATCGAAGCCCAGTTCGGGGGCGACGAACCCTTGCTCGCAGCCGTTGGCGCGCCCGGCGAAGTATCTGAGCTTGACTCCCGGATCAGCGCATTGAACAAGAACCTCGACACCCTGCGCATGCAATACACGGACCAGCACCCCGACGTGGTGGCCGCCCTGCGCCTGATCGCCCAGCTCGAAGAGAAACGCCAACAGGAACGGCAGAAGCAACCGGACCCGTCCGATACGGCGCGCCAGTACAACCCCTTGTTCCAGCAAATGAAGGTGGCGCTGGCCGAAGCGGAGGCGCGCGTGGCCGCCTTGCGCGCCCGGGTCGAAGCCATGCAGCAGCGGAAGCTGCAATTGCAGGAACAACGCAATGCCGTGCCGGAACTTGAATCCCAGCTCGGGCAACTGACGCGCGATTACCAGGTGAACAAGGAGAATTACGAAAAGCTCATCGCACGCCGCGAGGCAGCCAAGCTGTCGGGGGAGCTGACAACGACTACCGAGATGATGTCCTTCAAGATCATCGATCCCCCGACCATGCCCCAGCGCCCGATTGGCCCCAACCGTGCCCTGTACTACAGCGCAGTCCTGGTCGCCGGCCTGGTCGGCGGTGCGGCCGCGGCACTGGGGCTGGCCGAACTGCGCCCTACCTTCCTCAGCCCGGCCGAACTGCGTTCAGCGACCGGCCTGCGGGTCCTCGGCACCATCGGCATGAACTGGACCGACGACGAGAAGCGGCGGCACGCGCGCGACCGGCTCGGCTTCAGCGCCGGCAGCGCCTGCCTTCTGTTGAGCTATGGCGGCGTCATGGCCTTCACCATGTTTTACCAATAACTGGAGGTCCCATGCAATTGCCACCCAGTCTGCTGGAAATTGCGCCGCCGGCCGAGCAAGGCTATGCCGACATCAACCTGGTGCGCATGCGCCAGCGCGGCATGGTGACACATGAAAGCGGCCGCACTTCCGTTGCCGAGGATTTTCGTATCGTCAAGCGGCACCTGCTGAACGATGCACGCTCCAGTGGCGCCAATGCTATCCCGCATGGCAACCTGATCGTCGTTACCAGCGCCTTGCCGGGCGAAGGCAAGACCTACTGCGCCGTCAACCTCGCAATGAGCATCTCGATGGAAAAGGATGCACGCGCACTGCTGGTTGATGCCGACGTGGCGCGGCCTTCGGTGCTGAAAGTACTTGGGCTGCAGGCCGAGCGGGGGCTGATGAACGTTCTACTGGATGGCGGCGTCGAACTGTCCGACGTCATCATGCGCACCAACGTGCCGTCCCTGACCTTGCTGCCGTCGGGCCCGGCCAGCCGGCACGCGACCGAACTGCTGGCCAGCCGCAACATGAGCCGGCTGCTGGAAGAACTGGCCAGCCGCTACCCCGACCGTATTATCGTGTTCGACTCGCCGCCCTTGCTGTTGACCACTGAAGCCAGCGTCCTGGTTTCGCAAATGGGACAGGTGGTGATGGTGGTGGAGGCTGAAACGACGACCCAGTCTGCCGTGCAAGCCGCGTTGCAGCGCATCGAACACTGCCGGCACGTGAACCTGGTCTACAACAAGTCGCGGGCGTTCCCCGGCGCCGAATATTACGGATATTACGAATGATTGATGCCGCAGCCATCGGCGTGTTGCTGTTGTGCGCCTATATCCTGCACAAGGTGCGGAATATGCATCTGCTGGTGCATGCGATGCGCGACGATTCGCGCCAGGAACATGCCTCGCTGTTCCGCCAGCTTGAGGCCTTGCAGGGGCTGTACATCAGCCTCGGCCTGCAGCGCGCGCTGCCTGTGACACGTGGCTGGGCTGCGTCGCCGGACTTCCTGCAGGAGCTGGCGGCCTACGCGCTCGACGAAAAGCCATCTTGTGTCGTCGAATGCAGCAGCGGGACTTCGACCCTGGTGCTGGCGCGCTGCATGCAGATCAACGGCGCCGGCAAGGTGTACAGCCTGGAACACGACCCCGCCTACGCCCGCCGTACCAGGCGCCAGCTAGAATTGCACGGCCTGGCCGACTGGGCGACGGTGATTGACGCGCCCCTGCTCACGCAGACGTTCGGCGACTGCCGGCAACCATGGTATGACTGCAGCGGTCTGGCGACCGGACAAGCCATCGAAATGGTGGTGATCGACGGGCCGCCGCAGGCCACCAGCGATGCTGCCCGCTACCCGGCGGGACCTATCCTCTTCCCGCGCATGGCACCTGGCGCAGCGATTTTCCTTGACGACGCGATGCGGCCAGGCGAACGGACAGCTTTGCAGCGCTGGGCGGCCGAATTTCCCGAACTCGAAATTACTTCGCTTCCCTGCGAAAAAGGCGCCGCAATGCTGCGCTACAGGCCGCAAGCGTAAGCTTCACACGGCGTCGGCGGGCACCAGTTCGCGATAGCAGGCAGCGACCTGGCTCGCCACGCGCTGCCAGGTAAACTGCTCCACCATCGACTGCACGCTGCTGCGTGCCGGTGGCCGGGACGCCAGGTCGATGATCGCAGCGCGCTGGCCGGCCAGGTCATTCCAGGCGACTTTCCGCAGCATGGCATCGGAGTCCTCAAGCTGAAGTGCGCTGTCCTGCGTCATCACGACCGGCGTGCCGGCGGCCAATGCCTCGAGTACCGAAAGCGGAAAGATTTCGCCCTGGCTCGGAAGCGCCACCACCGAAGCCGCCGCGTAAGCACTGGCGAGCAAAGGATCTTCGTGGTCCAGCGCCCCTAGCCAGCGCGCCCAGGGGGACTTCAGCACCTCCTGCAGATAGTCATGTTCCTCGCGCGCGACTGGGCCGATCATTACCAGCGGCAGCTCGCTGCCTTCCAGTGCCCGCGCCAGCCCTAACTGGTTCTTGTATGAAGAAACAGCACCCACGGTCAAGACGAATGGCCCCACGATGCCGGTACGGTGGCGGAACAATTCCCCCTTGGCTGAAAAGAACTGGCGGCTGATCCCATTCGGAAAGACACGGATCTTGGAGCGGTCAGTCAGGAAACCGTTGACGATCGCCTCCCGTTCCGCCTCACCCAGTGCAATTACGAGATCGGCCAGTTGCAGCGCGCGTTTAGTCTGCGCGTAGCTCGTTTGCAGGTTGTATGAGCAGATGCGCCCTGCCAGGCGGTCCGCTACCCTCGCGCGAAAGCCGGTATTGCGGTCCCATGTCGGCGAAACCAGCGGCGAGAGCACGACCGGCAGGCCCAGTTCGACCGCCGATTCGACCACGCGGAAATTGCCGTTAAACGCGGAAAATACATGGATCAGGTCGTAATCGCTCAGCTTCTGGCGCGCCGGATCGACCAGTTCCGCCGACATCGACGCATCCAGATGGTTAAGCGCCGAAACGGTTTCGCGCACCTGCACTTGCAGGCCGCCTTCGCGTTGGAACAACATGGGATACGACAGGATTCCGATGCGCATGACCCCTCTCCTCATTGCTGCCATCCAGTCCGGCGCAGGAAACCGGCCAGGGGATGCTGTTGAAGCCAGATTGCGACGCCCCAGCCAAGCGCTCCCGCACCGGCGCCCGCCAGCAAATGCGAGACGCCGAGCACGTCTTTGCCCGCAGCCGCAAGCACCAGGAACCCTGGCATAAGCGCTGCGCAGCTGGCCAGGACGCTTTTGCGCAGCGCTTGAAGCAGATCTGCGAGCTCCAGGCCAAACAGGCTTCTCAGGCATCGCATCACCAGCAAACTGCGCCAGACCAGGCTAAGCGCTACGGCCGCGGCGAGCCAGGACAGGCCCGCCATGCCCGCCGGGATCAACATGGCCAGCCGGCCGAACACGGCGATGGCGTCGATCCTCGCCTGCTCCGCAATGTGCCCCGTCGCGAGCAGCAGGTAGCGCCCCATATTGAACATGCTATACAGGGCCGCGGCACCGCACATGATCCGTATCAAAGGTACGCTGGCTTGCCACTGCTGCCCGTACAAAAGCGACACCAGCGGCGCCGCGAACAGGCCGGCAAACAGGAAGAACGGCCACGACAAGGCCGTCATGCAGGCAGCCGCCGTGAGGTACGCTTGCAGCGGATCGCCCCCCTCGCGTGCCTGCCGCGCGAACAAGGGAAAGATCACCGGCGAAACTGCGCTGGTGACCGCCTGGTTGAACAGCGACAGCACCGACTGTGCCTTCCCCAGCAATGCCACTTCTGCCGCGCCCAGCAGCTTGCCGGCGACAAGATCAGGCGCCACTACACCCACTTCATCGATCGCGCTGGCGGTGACTGCCAGCCCACCCGGCCGCACCAGCGCTGCCACACCGCGCAATCCAGGGCGCCAGGCCATGCACGCAGGACGTTGGATGATTGCTGCCATCAGCCCCATGGAAGTCGCCGCGAAACTGCCCCAGGCCAGCGCGCACGGGCCCAGGCCATAGGCGGCAAGCGCAATAGTCGCCGCGAATTGCGTCAAGCTGTAGCTGGCGGTGATGCGAAGCAGCGCACCGGCACGCATCTCACGGCGCAGCATTCCGGTCACCTGCGAAGAGAAGGGAACAAGCACGAAGTTCAGCGCAAGAATCCACAGTACTTCGGCCAATTGCGCCTGACGATAGAACGCCGCCAGAGGCTTGGCCAATCCCACCATCATCAGAGCCAGGCCCCACCCCATTCCAATCGAAATGGACAGCAGGGCGCGCTGCTCCTGTAACGACAGTTCGCGCCGGGCGACGAGCAACTGCCCGGTGCCAAGGTCGCGAAACACCTGCGCCAGCCCGGTAAGCACGGCCGCAATGGAGTACACCCCCAACTCGGCAGGCGACAGGATTCGCGCCAGGACAATCGAAGAAACCAGTGCCAGCGCTGCTTGCAGGTATTTTTCAGCGAAACCGAAGGCCAGGTTGCGCGCGGTCCCGCGCATTTCAGGCCAACCCATCGTAGAAGGCCTCAACCTGGGCGCGAATCACTGGCGCTGCATAGCGAACCTCCACTTCTGCCCTGCCCTGGCGCCCCATTTCAGCGCGTCGTGCCGGGTCGTCAAGTAGACCGGCAATCACCTCGACGGCATGGTCGATATCGCCCGGCTCAAGCAGGACGCCGCCGGCACTGTCCTGCAGGATGTCGGCGCTTCCCGGCACCCGCGTGGCCAGCGCAGGCACCCCGCAAGCCATCGCTTCGACGGTCGCGATGCCGAAGCCTTCGCGGCGGCTGACCAGCAGGTGCAGGTCCATGGCGGGGATGATGGATTCCACCTGTGCCTGGAAGCCGGTGAAGATGACGCGCCGGCTCAAGCGCTGGCGGCGCACCAGATCCCGCAGCGACGAGTCCAGGGGGCCGCTGCCCACCAGCAGGAGCTTCAAGCGTGGCCGCGATTGGGCCAGGCGGGCAAAGATGGCGAGGAGCTCCTCGGGGCGCTTCTGCGCCGAGAGCCGGCCCACGCTGCCAATCACCTCGTCGTTGTCGCCGATTCCCCACTGCCGTCGCGCGGCAGCTCGCCGCCGCGCGGATACCTGGAAGCGCCGCATGTCGACGCAGTTCGGAATCACGGCCAACCGTACCTCGGCCGGCAACCATTGGCGGTACAGCACCAGGAAATGCTCCATCGCGGAAGCCGAGACTGCGTATACGCCTTTCACCCCCGACATGGCGCGCTGCAGCAGTCCGCGCTGCCACTGGTTGAACTCCGTGCGGGGGAACGCGTTATGTACGCTGATAACGGCGGGCACGCCGCAATGCTGGGCGAGCCACAAGGCGCTGGCGCCGTAGGTCGTCCAGCAGAATGCCACGTGCATCAGGTCCGGCCGCAACTTACGCAAAGCCGGGGCGGAGAACGCCATCGCGCGCAGGCGATTGAGGCGCCGCCAGGGCCATTCCTCCAGCACTGGCGGCAGGTTCAGGTCGGCGATCTCGACACATTCGTCCTGCGCGGACTGGCGCCAGCGCTCGTCTCCTGCGAAACGCGACGGCGCCAGCACGCAGTCGTAGCCGACGCCCTTCAGGAAGCGAGCTTCGTCGAGCATGCGCAACTCCATGCCTCCAAGTTCGCCGGAAAAGCTGGTGATCACGATGCGCCGGCTGGCCGGGCGCTTCAAGGCGGCAACCGCTTCCCTGATATACCCGCCCAGGTAGGCCAGTTCCCAGCGCCGCTGGAAAATCCGCTCGGGCTGGCGCAGCACCATCGCCGCTGCCAAGCCGCACAACTCCTCGACATACTTGCGCAACATCCAGCGCGGTGCGCCGAACAGCTCGGGGAACTGGCCAGGCCTGGTCAGGCGGCAGGCGCCGCGGCCGTAGCGCCGGGCCCGTGCAATGACCCAATCGGTGGTCAATTGCACCGGCCGTATATGGTGGGCAACCCGGGCCGCCGGGCAAAACCAGGACTGGAATCCGGCGCCCTCCAGCAGCCGGGTCAAACTGACTTCGCCGCCCATCGCATATTCGCCTGCAGCCGGCCCGATCGATTCGTCGAAACGGTAACCGTGGCGAAAAACCTCGCCCCGGACCGCCATGTTCGCGCCCCAGACAAGCCCCGGATAGACCGGACCTTCCGGCAGCGCCGGATCGGTCAGGCCGTACGTCAGCCCACAGGGCACCAAACGCAACAGCCATTCCGGCGGCGCTTCGCTCCAGTCCGGGACAATGCTGCCGCCGAAAATCGCAAAGCCCTGCCGCTGGGTTGCCGCATCGGCGTAGCGCACCAGCCAATCACGATCGGGTGTCGCGTCATCGTCGGTGAAAACGAACAGGCGCGTCTCCGGGCCCTTCATGGCCAGCGCCAAGCCATGGTTCAGCGCAGCGTTCTTGCCGCGTCGCGGCTCGTAGGCGTAGTGAAGGGGCAGCCTGCTGGTGTATGACATCAGCAGTTCGCGCGTGCCATCGTCGCTGCCGTTGTCCACCACGAGCAGGCGCCAGCCTTCTTCGGGGCTATGCAACTGCGTGTAGGCGTCGAGCACGCGCGGCAAAGTCCGCACACCATTGAACGTGGCCATCAGCACAGTCAGCATGATGTTTCCTCCCTGGAGGTCCCAGTCTATGCAAGGCGCCGGCGCAGCCGCTTGCGCTAGCTCAAAGAGCCCGCGCGAAGCTTTGCTGTAATGGATTCATGTCGACGCGCCTCCTGCATACCATCTCCGAACTGGGGCCTGCCAATGCCGCCTGGTATGCCGCCGCACGGCTTTCACACTGTCTCGGCTTGCGCATGTGGCGCTACCAGTTCGTGGCGCAACGCGTGGCCAGCAGCGCGATGCGAAGCCAGCCCGGCAAACTCGTCGTTCGGCCCATGGCAAGCCTGGCCGACATGCCGCCGCACTATCCGCGTCCCCGCGAGGTGGTTGCGGCGCGCTTCCGCCAGGGCGGCTGCAGTATCGCAGCCTGGAAAGGCAGCGAACTGGCCGCAATCCTTTGGTACCAGTTCGGCGCATATGAGGAAGACGAAGTCCGGGTGCGCTATTGCCTGCCTTCGCCGCATTCATGCTGGGATTATGATGTTTTCGTGCAGCCCCACCTTCGCCTGGGCACGGCGTTTTGCCGTTTGTGGGACGAGGCGCATCGCCGCATGCACGCGCGCGGCATCGAATGGACGTGCAGCCGGATATCCGCCTTCAATCCCGGCTCGCTACGGGCCCACTTGCGCATCGGCGCGGTTCCCCTGGGCAGCGCCACTTTTTTCGCTTTAGGCAGCTGGCAAATGATGCTCGCTAGCCGGCCGCCCTATTTTCACTTCTCCACCGGACCAGGTTCGCGGCCGCAACTGGTCTTCGACACCCGGCCGCTGGAACATGGAGAGCCCCCATGCCCCATTACCTGATCCTTCTGGCGGCGCTCGCCGCAGATTGCCCGCCCTACACCAAGGGCGCTACCGGTGGGGACTACTACAACCCGGAAGACGCCAAGGGACTGACTGTGGTCGAAACCTTCCATTTCGGTCCAAAGGTCGAGGCGCTGCAGCACGGCAAGTCCGGGGCTTTGGGCAGCGATATCGCCTATACGCTGGAACACTTTCCCAACCACCCGCGCGCCTTGTCGGCTATGGCGCGCCTTGCCCTGCGCGCCGGGAAACCCCGGCCGGCCGGCGCCGCACACACGGCGGAGTGCTATTTCGAACGGGCTATCGCGTTCGTTCCCGCAGATGGTGCTGCGCGTGCCCTGTTCGGCGCCTACCTGTTGTCGCTGGGCCGCGACGACGACGCCATCGAGCAGTTGCAAGCGGCAGTGCGCGTACAGCCTGGCAATGCTGCCGCCTGGTACAACCTCGGCCTGGCGCAGGTGCGCCGCAAGGAATGGCCGGCAGCGCTGGACGCGGCGCACAAGGCATATGGACTCGGATTCCCGCTCCCGGGACTGCGGCAGAAACTGAAAGCCGCGCGCGAGTGGCGCGATCCCGAATCACTTGATCCCGTGGTGGCTCATTAAGTCGTACAGCGTTGGGCGGCTAACGCCCAACAATTCAGACGCCCGCGCGATATTTCCGCCGGTGCGCGCCAGCGCCTTCACCATCACCCTGTATTCGGCTGCATTGCGCGCCTCGCGCAAGTCGATGCTTTCCGCCTGCGGCGCGCCTGGAGGCAAACCCAGGTCCTCCAGCGTAATGTGCGGCCCTTCACTCATGATGACGGCCCGCTTGATGCAGTTTTCCATCTCCCGCACATTGCCTGGCCAGCCATAAGCTTCGATGGCCGCCAGCGCATCGGGATGGAATGGCAGCGACGGCCGCCCTTCCGCCTGCAGGAAGCGATGGCGGAAGTGCTGAGCCAGCAGAACCGCGTCGCCAATGCGCTCGCGCAGCGGAGGCACCACCAGCACGATTTCGCTGAGGCGGTAGAACAGGTCTTCGCGGAAACGGCCTTCATCCACCATGGCCTTCAGGTTGCGGTGGGTGGCGCAGACGATGCGCACGTCAACAGCGATCTCGCTGCGGCCGCCCAGGCGCTCGATGACGCGCTCCTGCAGGAAGCGCAGCAATTTTGCCTGCAGCGGCAATGCCATGTCGCCGATTTCGTCGAGGAAGAAGGTGCCGCCGGCCGCCAGTTCAATCTTTCCCAGCGTCTGCCGTTCGGCGCCGGTAAATGCCCCCTTCTCGTAGCCAAACAGCTCGCTTTCCAGCAGGTGTTCCGGGATGGCCGCGCAGTTGATCGCGACCATGCGCCGATCATGCCGCGCGCTCAATTGGTGCAAGCCGCGCGCCAGCACCTCCTTGCCGCAGCCTGAAGCGCCCATCAGCATGACGGTCGCGGAACTGGGCGCGACTTTCTCGATGCTCCGGCACACGCGCAGCATGCCTGGGTCGCGCGTTACCAGGCCCGCCAATGGCGAGTCGGCCTCGGTCTGCAGCATGCGCCGATTTTCCTGCTGCACCGTGTGCAGGAAGAATGCGCGCTCGGCCATCAGGCGCAACACTTCGCCGTCCAGCGGCTTCTGGTGGAAATCGTAGGCCCCAAGGGCCATCGCTTTCAGCACGTTCTCGCGGTCCTGGTTGCCGGACAGGACGATCACCTTGGTATCTGGCGCAATCGCCAGCATCTGCTGCAGCAAGAGCAGGCCTTCGCTTGCGCTGTCGGGTTCCGGCGGCAAGCCCAAGTCCATCGTGACCACAGCCGGCTGGTGGCGGCGCAACTGCCCGAGGGCGGCATCGCGGTTGGCCGCAAACACCACCTCATAGGCGTCCAGGGCCCAGCGCAACTGCTTTTGCAGGCCCAGGTCGTCCTCCACCACGAGCAGCTTTTTCTTGGTCATGAGCCCATGATGCAGCATGCCGCCAGTGGGGCTTTTGAGGCAGCGCAACGGCAAATAGTTTATATTGTTGCTTATTACGCGAAAAAATCAGCCCGAAACACCATGAAATTCGATGTTGCGATTGTCGGTAGCGGCCTGGCCGGCCTCTCTGTTGCACTCCACCTGGCGGAAAGCCGCAAAGTAGCCATCATCTCCAAACGTGCCCTGCTCGATGGCGCCAGCAACTGGGCCCAGGGCGGCATCGCCGCCGTGCTCGATTCCGGCGACAGCCATGAACAGCACATTGCCGACACGCTGGTGGCCGGCGGGGGCTTATGCGATGAAGGCGCAACCCGTTTCATCGTCGAGCATGGACGCGAAGCGATTGAATGGCTGATCGGCCTCGGCGTTCCATTCACACGCGACGCGAATGCGGAACTAGGCTTCCATTTGACCCGCGAAGGCGGCCATAGCCAGCGCCGCATCATCCACGCGGCCGACGCTACTGGCCACGCCGTGCAGGTCACGCTGGAAGAAAAAGTACGTGCGCACCCGAATATCAGCCTGTTCGAGCACCACTGCGCGATTGACTTGATCACAACCGACAAGCTGGGCCCGCGCCCGGCGAACTCGCAACCGCGGTGCCACGGCCTGTACGTGCAGGACGTGACAACCGGCCAGGTGCACACGGTCACCGCCGAGCACACCGTCATGGCCACCGGCGGCGCCGGCAAGGTGTACCTGTACACCACCAATCCGGACACCGCCAGCGGCGACGGCATTGCGATGGCGTGGCGTGCAGGTTGCCGCGTGTCGAACATGGAATTCATCCAGTTCCACCCGACCTGCCTGTACCACCCTTACGCCAAGTCTTTCCTGATCACGGAAGCGATTCGCGGTGAAGGCGGCCTGCTCAAACTGCCGCCGGAAGCCGGCGCGGCAGCCGGCCAGCGCTTCATGCTGGCCCATGACGAACGTGCCGAACTGGCGCCGCGCGACGTTGTGGCGCGCGCCATCGACTTCGAAATCAAGAAGCGCGGCCTGGATTATGTGCATCTGGATATCAGCCACAAGCCGGCCGAATTCCTGATCGAACACTTCCCGACCATTTATGCACGTTGCCTGGAACTTGGCATCGACATCACCAAACAGCCGATCCCGATTGTGCCGGCAGCGCACTACACATGCGGCGGCGTGGTGACCGACCTGTTTGGCCGCACCGACCTGCCAGGCCTGTACGCCGTCGGCGAGACCGCATGCACGGGCCTGCACGGCGCCAACCGGCTGGCCAGCAACTCCCTGCTCGAATGCGTGGTGATCGGCCGCGCCTGCGCCCAGGACATCCTGGCACAGGACAAGGAAAGCACGCCCTACCTGCCGGATTGGGATGAGAGCCGCGTGACCGACGCCGACGAGGAAGTCGTGATTGCCCACAACTGGGACGAGCTGCGCCGCTTCATGTGGAATTACGTCGGCATCGTGCGGACAACCAAGCGCCTGGAGCGTGCCCAGCACCGCATCGCGTTGCTGAAAGAGGAAATCGACGAGTATTATCGCCACTTCCGCATCACCAGCGACCTGCTGGAATTGCGTAACCTGGTGGAAGTCGCTTCCCTGATTGTCAATAGTGCGCTGCAAAGGCGCGAAAGCCGCGGCCTGCACTTCAGCCGCGACTATCCGGCCACGCTGCCTAAGGCCCTGCCGACTGTACTCACGCCGGAGCGCCGTTAAGGGACGTTTACTTCGTGGCGCAAGCCAAGGCGCTTCAACTCCCCGCTATCGACCAGGCGCTGGAATTCGGCATCGAATTCCTTGCGTAGCGCGTCGGCAGCGGGGCGCTTCGGGAAGGCGAAATAACCGTCCTGAACTTCAATCACGCGCGGCAGCATAGCCAACTGCCCCGCCAGCCCCAACCTGCCGAGCACCGGCTCCGTATTTCGGCGATTGCTGGCGAACATCTGCGCATGCTGTGCCGCCAGCATTTTCAGCCCGCTATCGACACTGTTCACGACATCCAGCCGCAATTGCGGCCGGGCCTTGTCAAATGCAGCCCCATACGACCAGCCGTTGACGATTGCAATCCGCTGCTCGGACAAGGACGCATAATCGCCACTCCAGTCCTGCATCGATCCCTTGCGGACGTAGAACACCATCTGGTCTTGGTAAAACGGCAGTTTTGAGAAAGACATCAGCTGCTGGCGCTCGAAAGTCTTATAGGGACCGACCAGGATGTCGGCCTTGCCCTGTGCAACCAGGGCCTGGGCCCGGGCCCAGGGATAGAGCTCGAAAATCGCCCGATGCCCCAGGCGTTGCGCGATAAGCCGCACGACCTCCGGCCCGAAGCCGACAATCTCGCCTTCCTGGCCGCGTTCATACACGCGTTCGAAATGGGTACCAATCACCAGCAGGTCGCGGGCAGCCGCCGGCAGGCAGCAGAGCAAGGCGAGCATAGCAGCAGCGAATTTGCGCATGGAATCTCCCTGGGTCCTCCCCTATGATAGCATTCCCCCATGACAAATCCAGCCATACTGCGCGCCGCTACGACGGCCGATATCCCGGCCATGGAAGCCCTGATCCGGCGATCAGGCATCCAGCTCAGTAAAGGTTTCTATACCGATCAACAAGCCGCAGCGGTGACGCGCCACGTATTTGGCGTCGATACGCAACTGGTGGCCGACGGCACCTACTTTGTCATCGAACGCGATGGTGAACTGTGCGCCTGCGGCGGCTGGAGCAAGCGCGCCACGCTGTTTGGCGGCGACCGGCACAAATCGGGACCGGATCCCTTGCTCGATCCGGCCACCCAGCCTGCCCGCATCCGTGCTTTCTTCGTCGATCCTTCCGTGCCGCGCCAGGGCTTCGGGCGGATGCTGATGGAGCATTGCGAGCGCGAGGCGGCTGCCGCAGGTTTCCAGGCCATGGAACTCGCTGCCACCATGCCTGGGGTGCCCCTCTATGCCGCCTGCGGATTTGAAGCAGTCGAGGATTTTGCGCTTGCACTGCCCGGGGATGTCTCCGTCCCGTTGTCACGCATGCGCAAGCGCATTGCTTAATTGCTATTGAAGCCCTTGCCTTCGGCGGCCAGTTTCACCAGCAGCGGAGCGGGCTTCCATGCTTCGCCGTGGCGGCCGCGGGCGAACTTCCCGATGGCGTCCAGCACATTGCCCAGGCCGACCGTATCCGCGTAGAACATCGGGCCGCCGCGATGCAGCGGGAAGCCGTAGCCGGTCAGGTAGACCATATCGATGTCGGAGGCGCGCAATGCAATGCCCTCTTCCAGGATCAAGGCTCCTTCATTGACCAGCGCATAGATCAGGCGCTCGACAATCTCCTGCTCGCTGACCTGGCGGCGTTCCACGCCAAGATCGGCCGAATGCCTGACGATCATTTCGTTCACTACCGCGCTAGGATAGGCCTTGCGGTCGCCTTCCTTGTAGTCATACCAGCCGGCACCGGTCTTCTGGCCAAAGCGGCCCATTTCGCACAGCAGGTCGGCGGTCTTCGAATAGACCACTTCCGGCTTCTCGATGTAGCGGCGCTTGCGGATATACCAGCCGATATCGTTGCCGGCCAGGTCGCTCATGCGGAAAGGCCCCATCGGGAACCCGAACTTCTCGATCGCCTTGTCCACCTGTTCCGGCGTGGCGCCTTCCTCCAGCAGGAAACCGGCCTGGCGGAAGTACTGTTCGATCATGCGGTTGCCAATGAAGCCGTCGCAGACCCCGGACACCACGCCGGTCTTCTTGAGCTTCTTCGACAGCGCCATGGTGGTTGCCAGCACGTCCTTGCCGGTCGCTTTGCCGCGCACCACTTCCAGCAGCTTCATGACATTGGCCGGGCTGAAGAAATGGGTGCCAACCACGTCTTGCGGACGGCCCGTGAACGCCGCAATCTTGTCCAGGTCCAGCGTGGACGTATTGGAGGCCAGGATCGCGCCGGGCTTCATCACTTCGTCCAGCTTGC
Source organism: Pseudoduganella sp. (assembly GCA_039593645.1). GTDB lineage: Bacteria > Pseudomonadota > Gammaproteobacteria > Burkholderiales > Burkholderiaceae_D > Rugamonas. Next base: position 1,449 of record JBCNOX010000043.1, on the reverse strand, counting down.
GGAATACAGTTTCCTTGACGCCCATGTCTTCGAACACGGCCTCGATCACGATGTCGGCGTCTGCGATGGCGCTGTATTCGAGTGTGCCGCTGACCAGGGCCATGCGCTGGTCAAATTTCTCCTGGGTCAGCTTGCCCTTCTTCAGTGTGCTTTCGTAGTTCTTGCGGATGGTGGCCAGGCCCTTGTCCAGCGCTTCTTGCCTGGTTTCCAGCAGGGTGACCGGGATGCCCGCGTTGGCGAAGTTCATTGCGATACCGCCACCCATGGTGCCGGCGCCGATGACCGCAGCCTTGCGGATTTCGCGAACCGGGGTGTCTGGCGGCACGTCGGGAATCTTGCTCGCCGCACGTTCCGAGATGAACGCATGGCGCAGCGATTTGCATTCGGTGGTCTGCATCAGGTGCAGGAAGCGTTCGCGCTCGAACTTCAGGCCAGCCTCGAACTCCATGGTGACCGAAGCGGCCACGGTTTCCAGGCATTCCAGCGGCGCCGGGAAAGGGCCCGAAACAGTTTTCACCGTATTGCGGCTGAATTGCAGGAAGGCTTCGTGATTCGGGTAATCGACTTTCCGGTCCCTCACTTTCGGCAGCGGACGCACGTCAGCGATGCTCTCGGCGAAAGCTTTTGCCTCGGCCAGCAGATCCGCGCCGGCCGGCAGCAATTTATCGAACAGCGCGGTACCGGCCAGCTTTTCCGACAGCACAGGCGTGCCGGACACGATCATGTTCAGTGCCAGCTCCAGTCCAAGCACGCGAGGCAGGCGCTGGGTTCCCCCTGCGCCAGGCAACAAGCCAAGTTTCACTTCCGGCAAGGCAATCTGGGCGCCAGGCAAAGCCACCCGATAATGGCAACCGAGGGCCAGTTCCAGGCCGCCGCCCATGGCGACCGAGTGGATCGCCGCCACCACTGGCTTGCTGCAGCCTTCCACGGCGCGAATCAGGCTGTGCAGTGTCGGTTCGGTCAGCGCTTTCGGAGAATTGAATTCCTTGATGTCGGCGCCGCCGGAAAATGCCTTGCCGGCGCCGGTCAGCACCACGGCCCTGACCGCATCATCTTCCTGGGCGCGCCGAATGCCTTCGATGGCGGCGGTCCGCGTCGCGAGGCCGAGGCCATTGACCGGCGGGTTGTTCAGCGAAATGACAGCGATAGAACCTTGGACTGCGTAATCTGCGCTCATGGATTGTCTCTTCTTTCTTAGTGTGATGGTGATTCCGGCCGCTTACTATACCGCAGAAATAGTACGATCGTGCGTAGCTTTTCATTGTTTGATTATTGTCAGTTGCCGCTTTTTAACTGCCTGAGCGGTCCTGCTTTATTAAAACTTATTATTGAGACTTCGAAAGTAAAAGTGACTATAAGAAATAATCCAAGCCATTGAATTAACAAAGGTTTCTTTAATTCCAGACTTAATTGCGACATTCAAAAAAAGTTTTAAAAATCCGCTTGCCA
>JBCNOX010000429.1:0-4962 GCA_039593645.1 Pseudoduganella sp. | reverse complement strand
GCGTCCAGCACCATCAAGCCGAGGTTGGCGAGGCTTAAAACGCGGCCATATAGTGTCGATTCTTGCATGAAAGGCATTATATGGATTTTAGAGTTTTGCGTCGGATTTTCGTGTTGAGCGATTGCTCTACAGAAAAATATAATACCGGTATGAAAAAACTGACTATTCTGGCCGCGCTGTGCGCCGCCATCTCCGCGCACGCCGCGGAAGCCACGCCGCAAGCGGCACTCGATCAATTCCTGAAGTTCGAACTGGACGGCGGCCGCCTGCACAACGATACCGAAGGCTATTACGAGCAGGTGCACCTGGTCGACGGCTGGAAGACCGACGCCGTGAACTGCGAAGAGGCCCGCTGCAAGGCCACCGTGACCTTCACCTACACGCCGACGTCCGGGCTGGATATGGAGCAGGCGGTACCTCACCCGAAAGGCGGCAGCGCCCAGGTTGATTACATCGTCCTGCAGAAGGGCGGTCAGTGGCAGGTGGAAGCCGGCAAGGACACGCCACACGTCTCGCGCGTGGCGATGGAGAAGATGCTGAAGGACGGTCTCTAAGTAAAAGTCGGGGTCAGCTCCCGCTTCTCGAGGAACTTTGCGCTTCGCGCAGAGCGAAAATGTCCGATTGCCGGAGCTGACCCCGACTTTTAAACGTTAACCGATGAAGGAGTCGAACTGCATGTCGAACTCCTGCAGCGCCTTCTGGGCGTTTTGCATTTTCTTGCGGAATTCGGGGCCGCGTTTCAGGGCCAGGCCCACGGCCAGCACGTCGATCACCACCAGGTAAGCCAGGCGGGCTGAGATCGGGGTATAGGGGTCGGTGTTGAAGATCAGGTCGATCGGGATCAGCACCGTGGCCGTTTCGGCCAGCGGGGTGCCGGAGGGCGCCAGCACGATCACGTCGGCGCCGCCTTCCTTGGCCAGCTTGGCCGAGCGCACCAGGGCCGGGCTGTTGCCGCGCTGGGAGATCGCGACCACCGCGTCGCCTTCATGCAGCAGGGCTGCTGAAATGCTGTGGATTGCCGGGTCGGCGTAAGCCACGGTCGGCACGCCGGAGCGGAAGAACTTGTGCTGCGCATCGGCCGCCACGATGCCGGAGGTGCCGTGGCCGTAGAATTCGATCTTGCGCGCGCGCGACAGGATGTCGAGCGCTTTCTGCACCGGTTCCGCGTTCAGGTTGTTGCGCAAATCCAGCAGGGTGTTGATGGAACGGCTGCAGATCTTGTTTACCAGGTCGGCCGCCAAGTCGTCCTGGGCCGGCTGGTCGTTCAGGCCGGGCAAGGCGAGGGCCAGGCCCTGCGCCAGTTTCAGCTTGAATTCATGCCAGCCGTCGTAACCCAGCGTGCGGCAGAAGCGCACCACGGTCGGCTCGGACACCTGGGCACTCTTGGCCAGTGCCGTGATATTGGCGCCCACCGTGCGGGCCGGATTGTCTAGCACGGCCAGCGCGACCTTGCGCTCCGATTTGGAGAGCGAGTCGAGCTGGGTGCGGATGGAGTCGAGCAGCATTAGTCTTCTGGTAAAGCTTCTTCACGCCATTGTAGCCCGTCGCGTCCGATCAGGGCACTGGCAGCGGCCGGGCCCCAGGTGCCGGAGGCGTATGGCAGCGGTGCGGAATCGTCCTGCTCCCAGTTGTTCAGGATCGGCTCGACCCATTCCCAGGCCGCTTCCAGCTCGTCGCCGCGCATGAACAGGGTCAGTTGGCCGCGCAGCACGTCCAGCAGCAGGCGCTCGTAGGCATCCATGCGCGGCATCTTGAAGGTTTCGCGGAAGTCCAGTTCCAGTTCGGCAGGCTTCAGGCGCATGCCTTCGCCGGGGGTCTTGGCCATCAGGTTCATGCGCAGGCCTTCGTCCGGCTGCAGGCGGATCACCAGGGAGTTCGGCTGGAAGCTGGAAGTCGGCTGGTTGAAGATCGAGTGCGGAATCTGCTTGAAGCGCACCACGATCTCGGCCAGCGAGTCGGCCATGCGCTTGCCGGTGCGCAGGTAGAACGGCACGCCGGCCCAGCGCCAGGTGTCGATTTCCACCTTCATGGCGACGAAGGTTTCGGTCTTCGAATTCTGCGGCGCTTCCGGTTCGTCGCGGTAGCTTGGCACGGCCTTGCCTTCCACGTGGCCTGCGCGGTACTGGCCGCGCACGATGTTCTGCGCCAGCGTGGTCGGGGTGAAGCGCTTCAGGGAGCGCAGCACCTGCAGCTTGGAGTCGCGTACGGCGTCCGGCGCGATCGAGGTCGGCGGCTCCATGGCGACGATACAAAGCAGCTGCAGCAGGTGGTTCTGCAGCATGTCGCGCAGCGCGCCCGAGGTGTCGTAGTAGCCGATGCGGTTGCCCACGCCGAGTTTCTCGGCGATGGTGATCTGGACGTCGGAGATCCATTCGCGGCGCCACAGCGGTTCGAACAGGATATTACCGAAGCGCAGGGCCAGCAGGTTTTGCACGGTCTCCTTGCCCAGGTAGTGGTCGATACGGTAGATCTGCTGTTCTTCGAAGACCTTGCCCACTTCGGCGTTGATCTGCTTGGCGGAGGCCAGGTCGCGGCCCAGCGGCTTTTCCAGCACCACGCGCGAATTGGCGGTGGCCAGGCCATTCGCTTTCAGGTTGTCGCAGATGCGCGAGAACAGGGCGGGCGGAGTGGCCAGGTAGTACACGCGGGTGATCGCCGGATCGGTGCGCAGGGCTTCGACCAGGCCTTTGTAGGTGGCGGAATCGACAGCATCCAGCGCGACGTAGACGATGCGGGCAATGAAGCGGTTCCAGTTCTCGTCGGTGGCCTGCGCTGCCTTGATATGGGGGCGCGAAGTGGTCGTCACCATATTGATGAACTCTTCCTGGGTGCTCTCCTGGCGGCCGACGCAAACGATGCGCGCGGTCGGCGGCAGGTCGCCGCAAATATCGCGGCTAAACATAGCAGGCAGCAATTTGCGCATTGCGAGGTCGCCGCTGCCGCCAAACAGAACCAGGTCGAAATCAGAGAGAGCCATAATCGTCTTCAGGTAAGTTAAAACAGGTTTACTTCGGTCTATGTATTTCAGTCTAAATAAGCTGGTTCAACGCGTCCCGCCACAGGCATGCGCACGGACAGCACTTTGCCGCTCAGCGGGAAGGCCGCCAGTTCATCTGCCGGGCGCTTGCCGGCTGTGGTGATGTACAAGGTGCGCAGGTCGGGGCCGCCGAAAGCCACCATGGTCGGGCAGCGCACCGGCAGGCGGATCTCGTCCAGCTGGTCGCCCTGCGGCGACAGCTTCAGGATGCGGCCGCCCTCGAACATGGCGACCCAGTAATTGCCTTCGCTGTCCACTGCCGCGCCATCCGGGCGGCCGCCGTAATCGGCGGCCGACTTGTCGGTGCTGAAGCGGCGCACGTCGCGTTCGTCGCTGACGGTGCCGGACAGTAGGTCGAAGGCAAACCGCGTCACGCGGTGGCTGGCTGTCTCGGCGTGGAACATGGTCTTGTTGTCCGGGCTGAAGCCCAGCCCATTCGAGTTGACCATGCCGCCGGACCAGACCTTGCGGATCTGGCCGCGTTCGAGGACATACATTTCAGCAGCGGGCTTGTCGCGCGGCTCGTAGATGGTGCCGCACCAGAAGCGGCCCGCCGCATCGCACTTGCCGTCGTTGAAACGGGTGGTGGACTGGTCGAATGGCGCTTCCGCCACCAGCTTCAATTCGCCGGTGTCGGGATTGAAGTGGGAGAAGCCGCGGCGCTGGGCGACCATCAGGCCGCCTTTAGCAGCGCGCGCCAGCGACGATGCTTCGCTGTCGACTTTCCATTGCTCGTGCTGGCCGGTGGCGGTGCACAGGCGATGAATGGCAAAGCCTTCGATATCGACCCAGTACAGCGCTTTCTCGTCCGGCGCCCACAGCGGGCTTTCGCCCACGGTCATGGTGGCGTCGCAGGCGACTTCGATCTGGTAGCTGCTCATTGGATCTGGGCCGACTTGGCCATCACGATCAGGCCATTGGTCGAGCTGTCATGTGCTTCGGGATCGACCTTGCCGGTCAATTCTGCCTGGATTTTCTTTGCCAGCACCTTGCCCAACTCCACGCCCCACTGGTCGAAGCTGGCGATATTCCAGATCACGCCCTGCACAAAGGTCTTATGCTCGTACAGCGCGATCAGCGCGCCCAGGGTCGATGGGGTGAGCTGGTCCATCAGGACGGTATTGGAAGGACGGTTGCCAGGGAAAGTCTTGTGCGGGACCATTTCCTCGATCTCCGCGGCCGGCAGGCCGGCGCCTTTCAGTTCGGCGCGTACTTCGTCTTCGGTCTTGCCCTTCATGAAGGCTTCCGACTGGGCGAAGCAGTTTGCCAGCAGGGCATCGTGATGGTCCGGCAGGTCATGCGTCGCGCGCAGGGCGGCGATGAAATCAATCGGCGTCACGTCGGTGCCCTGATGCAGGAGCTGGAAGTAGGCATGCTGCGCGTTGGTGCCGCACTCGCCCCAGACGATAGGGCAGGTTGGCGTGTCGACCGGCTGGCCGTTCTTGGTTACGCGCTTGCCGTTGCTTTCCATGTCAAGCTGCTGCAGGTAGGCCGGGAAGCGGTTCAGGTCCTGGTGGTAGGGAGCGATCGACAGCGAAGTAGCGCCCAGGAACTGGCGGTTCCAGAAGCCGATCAGGGCCAGCAGCACAGGCATGTTTGCTTCCAGCGGCGCTTCGCGGAAGTGTTCATCCATGGCGTGCGCGCCTTCCAGCATGGCCTGGAAGTAGCCGAAGCCGATTGCGATCGCAACCGACAGGCCGATGGCCGACCAGACGGAATAGCGGCCGCCAACCCAGTCCCAGAACGGGAACATGTTGTCAGGATCGATGCCGAAGGCGCGCACCGCGTCGGTATTGGTGGATACTGCGACGAAGTGGCGCGGCAAGTCCGTTTCGCGCGCGCGGCCCAGGAACCAGTTGCGCGCGGTTTGCGCATTCAGCATGGTTTCGGCGGTGGTGAAAGTCTTCGATGCCACGATGAACAGC
>JBCNOX010000428.1:0-4966 GCA_039593645.1 Pseudoduganella sp. | reverse complement strand
CAGGCATCCTCAGCACCTTCCCGGTGTTCTGGAGCATTCCGACCGCCATGCTGGGCGGCACGGCCGCAGCGGCGGGTATCGCCATGATCAATTCGCTGGGCAACCTGGCCGGTTTTGTCAGCCCTTATCTGGTGGGAGCGATCAAGGATGCCACGCACAGCACGGCCAATGGCATGCTGCTGGTGGCAGCCAGCCTGGCGGCCGGCGGCGCCCTGGTGCTGCTGTGCGTGGGCCGCAAAGGAGAAATGCTGTGAAGACTGGACGCGCGCTGCTGTCCGAACTGTTCAACGCCGCCCTGCGTGCGGCCGACCCGCTGGAAACCATCGCGGCCCACCTGCCCGCGCCGCCCAACGGCCGCACCGTCGTCATCGGCGCCGGCAAGGCGTCTGCGCGCATGGCGCAGGGGGTGGAACGGCGCTGGCAGGGCCCTCTCAGCGGTGTGGTGGTGACGCGCTACGGCCACGGTGCGCCAACCAGGCAGGTGGAAGTGATCGAGGCCGGCCATCCGGTGCCGGACGACGCCAGCCAGGCTGCCGCGCGCCGCATGCTGGCCGCCGTGCGCGGCCTGGGGCCGGACGATATGGTGCTGTGCCTGATGTCCGGCGGTGGCTCGGCGCTGATGTCGCTGCCGGCCCCCGGCATCACGCTGGAACAGAAGCGCGACATCAACAAGGCCCTGCTGCGCAGCGGCGCGCCGATCGGCGACATCAACGTCGTGCGCAAGCACCTGTCGGCCATCAAGGGTGGCCGCCTGGCGCTGGCCTGCGGCGAGGCGCGCGTGGTGACGCTGGTGCTGTCGGACGTGCCGGGCGATGATCCGACCGTGGTGGCCAGCGGCCCCACGCTGCCCGACGCATCGACCGCGCAGGATGCATTGCGCATCCTGCAGCAGTACGGCATCGAGATCCCGCCAGCCGTGCGAACCGTACTGGACGATCCGGCGCAGGAAACGCCCAAGCCAGGCGACCAGCGCCTGGCGCGCAACAGCGTGGCGGTGATTGCTTCAGCCAGGCATGCCCTGCAGGCTGCCGCCGACGTCGCGCGCGCCGAGGGCCTGCGCCCGCTGATACTGAGCGACCGGCTGGAGGGCGAATCGCGCACCCTGGCAGTGTCGCACGCCGCGCTGGTGCAGGGCGTGATCGAACATGGCAGCCCATTGCGGCCGCCGTGCGTGATCCTGTCAGGCGGGGAAACCAGCGTCACCGTGCGCGGCACGGGCCGCGGCGGGCGCAATGCGGAATACCTGCTGGCGCTGGCCGTGGCGCTGCAGGGGGCAACGGGCGTGCATGCCATCGCCTGCGATACCGACGGTATCGACGGCACGGAAGACAATGCCGGTGCCGTATTGGGTCCGGACACGCTGCAACGCGCCGCCGCGCTAGGCCTCGATGCCCAGGCCCTGCTCGACAACAACGACGGCTACAGCTTCTTCGCCGCGCTGGGCGACCTGGTGGTCACCGGCCCCACCCGCACCAACGTCAACGACTTCCGCGCGATCCTGATTACTTGATGGCGGCTGCCAGCTTGGCCCATACCGCGTCGCCGATATCCTTGCGGCCATCCGGCGCGCGGTAGGACAGGAAGAACGTCTCGTTTTTCTTTCCAGTGGCCATATACATGAAGTAGGCCGGCTGCCCGGTAGTCCCGCTGATCATGGAAATCATCACGGCCGGGTGCTTGGCATCCTTGAACTCCTTGACCTCGATCTGGGTAGCCGCGCCGCGCAGCTTGTTCAGCGACCCCGGATCGTTAATCCCGTAGAACACATGATGGGCGGCGTCATAGGTGACGTTGGTTGCGGTCGAACCGTACATGTAGCCGTTGCGGGTCGGCAGGGCGGCGGCGGTCGCCGTCGCGGCATCCTCGGGGCGCATCCAGTACGAATAGCCGATCTTCTTGACCTTGGACTGCTGGAACTCCGCCGGCACCGGCACGTTCAGGGCGATCTGGTACGGCAGGCGCCCCTGCATGAATTCGTTGACCGGCACATCGCGGGTCTGGACCTGCGCGGCGGCGGCAGGGGGCGGAGCAGCGGGCTTGCCCGCCTTCGCCGAGGCCGATGGCGCCGCAGCTGCCGTTGCTGCGGTGGCGGTGGTGATGGCCAGGCTGGCCGCAAACAAAATCGATTTCAATGGAACTCCTGTTTTTGCATTGTTACTGTCCGGGAGGGTAATCCTCTCACGGCTGCGCGATGGCGTGCAATGCCGTTCTTTCAAGCAAGGGCGCCACGTTCCGCGTTTGATTACCTGGGAGGTAATCGTCGCATGGCGCGCATCTGTTGACAATGGCATCACCAATCAACGAAAGGAGAATGTCATGCAGATCGTAGAAAAATACCTCGCCGCCTGGAACGAACGCAACGCCGAAGAGCGCCTTGCCCGGGTGGCCACAGCTTTTACCGCCGAAGCCAGCTACAAGGATCCGCTGATGCAGGGCGCCGGCCACGCCGCCATCGATGCCATGATCGCCGGTGCGCAAGCCCACTTCCCCGGCCACCGTTTCGAGCTGGCAGGCACCCCGGACAGCCATAACGACGTGCTGCGCTTCTCGTGGACCCTGGCCGCGCCGGGCAGCGAGCCGGTGGCGAAAGGCACCGATTTCGCCGTCGTCGCAGCCGATGGGCGCTTGGCCGGCGTCACCGGCTTTATCGACTACTTCGCGCAATAAGCAAGGGAGGCAATCATGACCGCATACAAGATCTCCGGCGCGCGCGTGATCGAGCCGAACACCGTACGCACTGCGGACGGCGTCAACCTGTTCTATCGCGACTGGGGCGACGGCGAGCCGGTGCTGTTCGTAGGCGGCTGGTCGCTGGGTACCGACTCCTGGTGCTACCAGATGCTGGCGCTGGCGGAACAGGGCATGCGCGTGATTGCCTTCGACCGCCGCGGGCACGGCCGCTCCAGCGACCCTGGCCGCGGCTACGACTTCAACACCCTGGCCGACGACCTGGCTGCCGTGCTGGAAGCGCTGGACGTGGAGGACGTCACCCTGGTGGCCCACTCGATGGGATGCAATGAGGTCGTGCGCTACCTGACCCGCCATGGCCAGCGCCGCATCAGGCGGGTTGCCCTGCTGGGCACCATGACGCCCTGCATCGCCCGTTCCGCCGACAACCCGAACGGCATCGATCCCGCGCTGCTCGAATACTTCCGCAACGAGCAGCTGATGAAGGACCTGCCGCAGTGGATCGACGAAAACCTGCCGCCATTCGTTGCGGAAGATACCGCGCAGGGCATGCGCGACTGGCTGCGCGCGATGCCGCTGCAGGCCTCGCTGCAGGCACTGTACGAATGCAACCGCTCGCTGCAGCGCGAAGACTTCCGCGCCGAGCTGCCGGAGATTACGCTGCCGGTACTGCTGATCGCCGGCACCGGCGACGCCAGCGCGCCGTTCGAGCTGACAGCCAGGCCAAGCGCCGCCCTGCTGCCTAACGCGAAACTGCAGGTGTACGAAGGAGCGCCCCATGGTATGTTCCTCACCCACATGGCAAGAGTGAACAAAGACCTGCTGGACTTTATCCAGTCATGAAAGGAGCGATATGGGAGCGGCAGTACCAGGGCAGTATTTCAGCGACTTCGCGGCGGCGATGCGCTATTGGCGCGGCAAGCGCGGTTTCAGCCAGTTGCGGCTGTCGACCGAGAGCGGCATCTCGCAACGGCATATCAGCTTCCTGGAAAGCGGGCGCTCGCAGCCCAGCCGCGACATGATCCTGAAGCTTGGCATCGTGCTCGATATTCCGCTGCGGGAGCGCAATGTGATGCTGCTGGCCGCCGGCTATGCGCCGGCCTACCAGGAGCGCAAGCTGTCCGATCCGGAAATGAGGGCCGTGAAGCAGGCCCTGGACTTCATGTTGCAGCAGCAGGCGCCATACCCGGCGCTGGTAGTGGACCGCCTGTGGAACCTGGTCATGAGCAACGGCCCGGCAGGCAGGATGATCGAGTGGCTGCTCGATGGCCCGCCGGCCACCGGCAACGTCATCAAGCTGACGCTGGACCCCAATGGCCTGCGCAAGTACATCGTCAACTGGGAAGATGTCAGCGTCGACCTGCTGCAGTGGATTCAACGCGAAGCCATGGGCGACGGGCCGGGCAGCGAGGCGACCAGCCTGCTGGAGGAACTGCTGGCGATCCCGGGCATCCGGGCCGCGTCGAAGACGGCCAACCTGGACCGGCGCGCGCTGCCCTTCCTGCCGTTCACGGTGCGCAAGGACGGCGTGGAGCTCAACCTGTTCACCACCATCACCACGCTCGGCACGCCGCATGACGTGACGGTGCATGAGTTGCGCATGGAAGCGTTCTTCCCCGCCGACGAGGCGACAGCGGAGTGGTTCCGCCAGCAGTCGGCTTAGAACTCCTCCCAGTCGTCGCCAGGCGGCGTGGCGCGTGCAGGCGAGGCGGCAGGCTTGGCCGAGGCGCCCCGCGCCGCGCTGGCGCGGTCGCCAGTGCGCGCTGCTCCGGCCCGGGTCGCTCCGGCCTTTGCCGCCCTGGCTTGCGATCCCGCGGCATCCGGTGCGTCCACCACCTCCGCCTGCAGGACGTCGCTTGCCTTCGCATCTTCTTCCATCGCCTGCTCGCCGGCCGCTGTCGCTTTCCGCGTCGTGCCGCCGCCCGCAGGTGATCGCGCCGTCCGTCCGGCGCCCGCGCCACGCGCAGGCCTCAACGCAGGCACCGTGGCCCGCACCGGCACGCTGACAGCAGTGGAAACACTGGCCGCAGGTGCCCGCGCAGCTGCAAACTCCCCTGCCGAACCCTCCATCCTGAACACCGACACCGCCTCCACCAGCCGCTCCGATTGTTCCTGCATGCTGCGCGCCGCTGCCGCCGCCTGCTCCACCAGCGCCGCATTCTGCTGCGTTGCGTTATCCATCTCGACGATGGCCTTATTCACCTGCTCGATGCCGGAGGACTGCTCCTGGCTGGCCGAAGTGATTTCGTTCATGATGTCCGCCACCTGCTGCACGGAA
>JBCNOX010000427.1:0-4976 GCA_039593645.1 Pseudoduganella sp. | reverse complement strand
GCGCCTACACCCGCACCGTGGTCGGCCGCCTGGAGAAAATGAGCTGGGCGCAGGCCAGGGCCAGCAAGGGCGACTTCCAGCGCCGCTGGTTCAACGCCTACCTGGGCACCGCCGGCAGCAAGGAATCGCTGGAGCGCATCGCCGCCATGCTCGATGGCCGCGAAAAGCTGGCCGGCCTGACCCTGAGCCAGGACCTGCGCTGGGAGATGATTGCCCTGCTTAACCGCAAGGACTACCCGGGCGCCGAGGCGCGCATCGCCGCCGAGCAGGCCAGGGACAAGTCGGACAGCGGCGAACTGGCCGCGGTGGCGGCGCAGGCCGCGCGTCCGGACGCGAAGGTGAAACAGGCGTGGCTGGCGAAGATCGGCGACACCCAGACCAAGCTGCCGTTCTCGCGCATCCGCACCGCGATGCACGCGCTGTACCCGTCCTCGCAAGTGGCGCTCAATGAGCAAAGCGCGGCGGCGCGCCTGGCGCAGTTGCCGGTGCTGGACAAGTCGGCCGGCCCGGTCTTCATGCGCGACTATGCCGGCGCCATGATCCCGGCTACCTGCACCGCGCAAAGCGTGCAGCGCCTGGCCGATGCGGCAGCGGCCAATCCCAACCTCAGCGCCGGCACCCGCCGCGCGCTGCTGGTGGCGCACCAGGAAGACCAGCGCTGCGTGGCGATCCGCCAGGCGCTGACGGTCAAGCTGAACTAGATCTTGACTTTGGTGGAGAGCGCGGCCTGCGCTGTCAGCAGGTCGAGCAGCGCCGGCAGCGGCGCCGGGCGGCCCAGCAGGTAGCCTTGCAGCGCATGGCAACCGTGGGCCGCCAGGAAGTCGGCCTGCGCCTGCGTCTCCACCCCTTCCGCCACCACCCGCAAGCCCATCTGGCCGGCCATGGCCAGGATGGTCTGCACAATCACTACGTCGCTGGTATCGTCGGGCATGTCCATGATGAAGCTGCGGTCGATCTTCAGTTCGTACAGCGGCATGCGCTTCAGGTAGGCCAGGCTGGAATAGCCGGTGCCGAAATCGTCGATGGAAAAGCGCACCCCGAGCGCCGCCAGCTCATTCATGCGCGCCACGATTTCATCCATCCGCTCCACCAGCAGGCCTTCCGTCACTTCCAGGATCAGCAGCGCCGGCTCCACCCCATGGTCCTGCAGGATGCCGCGCACCTGCTGCACGAAATCGGCCTGGCGGAATTGCTGCGGGCTGACGTTGACCGACAGCGGCAACGACAGGCCCAGCACCGACATGCGCTGCTGCGCCAGGCAGGCCTGCCTCAGCGCCCATAAGCCGAGCGGCACGATCAGCCCCGCCTCCTCCGCCAGCGGAATGAAGATGGCCGGCGACACCATGCCGCCTTCGTCGCGCTCCCAGCGCGTCAGCAGCTCCGCCCCGTGCAGCCGGCCCTGGCAATCGAACTGCGGCTGGAATACCATGTGCAGCCGCTCCTGCTCGATAGCCTGCGCCAGTTCGCGTTCCAACGTCAGGCGCCGCTCGACTTCGGCCTGCATGGCCGACTCGAAGAAGGCAATGCCGTTGCGGCCGGCCGCCTTGGCGCGGTACATCGCGGTATCGGCTTCGCGCAGCAGGTCGTCGGCTTGCCGGCCGTACCTGGGAAGCAGGGTGACGCCGATGCTGGCCGAGCAGGCGTAGCCCTGGCCGGCGATCTCGAATTCCTGCGCCAGCGCCTCGCGGATCTTTTCCGCCACGCCTTGCGCCGCATTGCCGGCCGAGGCCAGGTCCGGCGCCAAGTGGGCCAGCAGCACCACGAATTCATCGCCGCCGATGCGCGCCACGGTGTCGCTCTTGCGCACCACCTGCTCGAGGCGCTGCGCGGCCAGGCGCAGCAAGTTGTCGCCGGTGGCGTGGCCGCGCGCATCGTTGATGGTCTTGAAGCGATCGAGGTCGATGAACATGACGGCGCTGAACACCTGCTGGCGCTCCGAACTGGCCAGGAGGCTGGCCAGGCGGTCCAGCAGCAGGCGCCGGTTCGGCAGCCCCGTCAGCGGGTCGTAGAAGGCCAGTTGCTCGCCCTCGGCCAGCGAGCGCGCCAGGTGGCGCAGCAGCACACCGCAACTCATGGTCAGGATGCCGGCAATGAACAGGTAGTTGAGCGCCACGATGGCCGCGCGCAGGACTGCATCGTCGGACAGCCCCATGGCCGCCGGATCGGGCGGCGGCGCAAAGCCGGTCAGCACGATCGCCACGGCGCCGGCCAGCAGCAGCCAGATGGCCTGCTGCAGCCCCACCAGCAGGGCAGCCAGGCAGGGCACTACCAGCAGGTAGGTGTGGGCCACCGGCCCTACCTGCAGCATCAGCGCCACGCCGACCGCAAAGGCAATCAGCAGGAACTGCATGGCGCGCAGCGGATAGGCCACCACGTCCTGCAGCCGCCACAGGGCAGCCAGCCAGCTCAGCGCGACCAGGTCGACCACCACGACGCCCCACAAGCCTTCGCGCAGCGATTGCACCATGCTGGGGATGGCTGTTGCCAGGCCCAGTACCAGCACGACCTGGACCAGGCGGGCAAAGATTTTTTCGCGCCAGTGGGTAATCTGGTCGGTGGCTGCCATGGGCTAGCTTCCTTGCTCTTGGGAACCTTCATGGTACGCCCAATGACGCGCCGTGTCACCGCCGCGACGTCAGCGGCGCCAGGTGACTATTTGATAGATTTTTTGGCATGCCTTTCTTATAAAATCGGCCGTTTCATCCAATAACTAGGGGATCTACGTATGAAGACCAAACTGTTTGCGGCCGCGGCGGCCCTGGCACTGGCTGGCTGTGCCGGCACCCAACCAACCCTCGGCGGCGGCAGTACGGTAGCCACCGGCAGTGCCGGCGGCGCCACCGCTGCCAACGCCAGCACCCAGCTGGAAAAATGCGACCGTCCGCTGGGCACCCTGTCGGTGGTGGAAGACCGCAGCATGCCGTGGTTCCAGCAACTGAGCCAGTACAAGCTGGGCTCCACCACGCCGGTGCTGCGCATGATGATCCAGCAGTCGAACTGCTTCGTGGTGGTGGAACGCGGCGCCGCCATGGACCACATGATGGGCGAGCGCGCGCTGGAAAAGTCCGGTGAGATGCGCGCCAACAGCAACTACGGCAAGGGCCAGATTGCCGCTGCCGACTACACCATGAGCCCGACCATCACCTTCAGCCAGAAGGGCACCTCGGGCGTGGGCGGCGCGCTGGGCGGCTTTGGCCTGATCGGCAGCGTGGCCGGCGTGGTGGCCGGCAATATGAAAACCAATGAAGCATCGACCATGCTGCTGATGATCGACAACCGTTCCGGCGTGCAGCTGGCGGCAGCCGAAGGCAGCGCCAAGAACACCGACTTCGGCATGTTCGGCGCCATGTTCGGCGGCGGCGCGGCAGGCGGCGCCGGCGGCTACACCAATACCCCGGAAGGCAAGATCCTGGTGGCGGCCTTCATGGACTCCTATAACAACGTGGTGCGCGCGGTGCGCAACTACAAGCAGCAGGAAGTGGCGGGCGGCCTGGGCACCGGCGGCGCGCTGGGCGTGCAGGGCGGCAGCACGCCTGCCTCGCAGCAGCCGGTCGCTGCGCAGTCGCAGACCCAGTCCTCGAAAACCAAGGCCAAGAAGAAGTAATGCGGCCAGCCTGCCGGGCGCCACGCGCGCCTGGCAAATTGCCAGTCACGCCTTAGGTTGTTATAGTTCTCCGTTGCAGTCCTGCGCGGAGCTTTTCCTTGAACACCGAAACCATTCCCGACACCGCCGCGCCAATCCGGGTGCTGCTGGTGGACGACCATCCCATGCTGCGCGCCGGGCTGGCCGACGCGATCGCCGGCCAGCCCGACATGCAGGTAGTGGGCGAAGCCGGCGACGGCCACCAGGCGCTTGCCGCCTGGGCCGACCTGCGCCCCGACCTGGCCATCATGGACCTGGCCATGCCCGGCATGTGCGGGCTGGAAGCCTTGCAGGCGATCCGCGCCCAGTTCCCGGCGGCGCGCATCGTGATGCTGACCACCTTCGGCGGCGACGCCCAGGTGCGGCGCGCGCTGGAAGCGGGCGCCAGCGGCTTCCTGCTGAAGAGCAGCCTGCGCAAGGAGCTGGTCGGCATGATCCGCGCCGTGCACGGCGGCCAGCGCTACATCTCGCCCGAGATCGCGCAGCAGCTGGCCAGCCACCTTGGCGCTTCCCTGCTCAGCGAGCGCGAAGTCGAAGTGCTGCAATGCGCGGCGGCCGGCAATGCCAACAAGCGCATCGCCAGCCTGCTTGGCATTTCGGAGGAAACGGTGAAGGCGCACATGCGCACCATCCTGGCCAAGCTCGACGCCAACGACCGCACGCACGCCGTCACCATTGCCTTAAAGCGCGGCTTCATCGGGCTATGATGCGGGCTTTGATTCGGATGGCGACGCGTCCGGCCTGGCCTGCACGGCCATGACCACCAGCAGCGCCACTGCCGGCAGCAAGCCGACGCCCATGCCCCAGCGCGAGGCCAGCGCGCCCATGACGCAGCCCGCCACAAAGGCCAGGATGCCGCTGCCCAGCGCCGCCAGCGCCGGCCGCTCGGCGCCGCCCACGCGGTCCAGGCAATCGATCACCAGCTGCGTCACATTGCCGGTCATGACCGTGCTGGCCGGCAGCTTCGCCAGCAGCAGCTTGCCGTAGCCGTTCTGCGCACCCATGGCAGCGGCGCACAGCAGGCCCGCCGCCATGTCCCAGCGCGCGCTGGCGGCAGCGGCCAGCATCAGCGCCGCCTGCAGCAGGTGGGCCGGCCGCAGCGCCTCGCTGCCGCGGCCCTGGCAGTGCCGCACCAGGGCGCGTACCGCCACCACGCCCGCCACGAAAGCCGGGAAGGCGAGCAGCTTGAGCAGCACGTCATTGCCCGGCGCCACGATCTCGCGCCCGAGCAGCACGAAGTTGCCCGTCACGTGGGCCGTGAACAGCCCGTGCAGGGCGATGAAGCCCAGGGTATCGACATACCCGGCCAGGAAACTCAGGGACGTTCCGCGTG
>JBCNOX010000426.1:0-4982 GCA_039593645.1 Pseudoduganella sp. | reverse complement strand
GCAGGACAAGGACAAGCGCGCCCTGGCGACCGCCGAGAAGGCGCAGCAGCTGGCCGGCGACAACCCGACCATCATGGATACCCTGGGCTGGATCCTGGTGGAACAGAACCAGCTCGAGCGCGCCCTGCCGGTCCTGAAAAAGGCCAGCGAGCTGGCGCCCAAGGCGGCCGAGATCCGCGGCCACTATGCTGCGGCGCTGTGGAAGAAAGGCGACAAGGCCGGCGCGCGCAAGGAACTGCAGGCCGCGCTGGCCGACGCCCGCTTCGCCCAGACCGACGAAGCACGTAACTTGCAAAAGCAATTTGAATAAGTAGCAACTTCTGCGCAGTCCAACCCGCATGCGGCGTGCCGCATGCGGGCACCCCTCCTCTACGTCTATTGTGCAACTGAAAACAATAGAGTCTTTTTCACAACATTTACTTCCCGGGTATTGTGCGGCGGGCGCGGCCATGCCAACATGTAGAAAGTTAGTAATTTTTACATAACTCACTTGCAGACCGAATCATTTTTTCGTTCCGGCATCAATCGTGCGCGCCCCCGCAAGTGTAATCAACTATATTTTGCCGTTGAGCCCGGCGTCCGCGCCGCTCGCCGGGTTCAATGGCAGTGGCTGGCCGCGAGGCTTGCGGGTGCCACAGGAGGATAGAGCCATGAATGGAACAGCTGTCCCAGTGCTGGAAGACGGGTCCGTCCGGCCGGCTCCAGCCGATTCCCATGCGCGCGCCACGCTCGAGGACTTGCTTCCGGAAAATATGGAAGACCTGGTCACCGACGAAAAATCTTTTGGTATTCGCATGATCGATACGGTCGAAGGCCGCAGCAAGGCCAGCCTGCTAATCAACAAAATGTACTCCTGGCGCGGCTATGCCGGGACGCACAAGCTGACCGATGATCCGAACCGGATCACGCTCACCGCCAGTGACAAGGGCGAAGTGGTCGGCACCCTGACCCTGGGGCTGGATTCCCCGATCGGCATCATGGCCGATGAAATATTCAAGGAAGAGGTCGATTCGGTGCGCATGATCCCGGGCGCCCGCGTCTGCGAAATCACCAAGCTGGCCTTCGACAACGGCGGCAGCAAGTCGCAGATGGCGTCGCTGTTCCACCTGTCGGTGATTTATGCGCGCGACCTGCATCACTGCACCCACATCTTCATCGAGATCAACCCGCGCCATCGCCGCTTTTACGAGGCCATGCTGGGCTTCAAGCGGCTCGGTGAACTGAAGACCAACCCGCGCGTCGATGCCCCGGCCTACCTGCTGGTGGTGGAACTGGCCTATGTCAGCCAGCAGATTGAAAAATACGGCGGCCAGGGGGCCGAGGTCGCCATGTCGGCGCGTTCGTTCTACCCGCTGTTCTACTCGCCGCGCGAAGAACGCGGCATTATCCAGCGCCTGAAAAACATCCAATAGTGCATTGAGATTTGATAGTCGATTGACAATTATTGTGGTATTGTCAATCTCCTGACAACCAAGCAGGGGTTTCCATGCCACGTCGCGAGAACCGGGGGGCGCAGCGCGCCCTCGCCATCTTCGGCAGCCTGATGCTGGCTGCCGGCTTGTCCGGCTGCCTCAAGTCCGAAACCAGCGCCACCCTGATGGCCGAAGCCCGCCAGCACTTGCAGAACGGCGAAACCCGGGCGGCCCTGATCCAGATGCGCAACGCCGCTGCCATGAGTCCGGCCGATGCGGAAATCCGCTACCAGCTGGCGCGCGTCTACAACGACTATCACGACCCGGCCGCCGCCGAAAAGGAAATCCGCAAGGCCTTGAGCCTGAACTACGAGCGCGCCAAGGCCTTGCCGGAACTGGTGCGGGCACTGGTGGCGCAGGACAAGGCGCAAGCCGCGCTCGACGAAAGCGCCGCCGATGCGGCCAACGCCGCACCGGCCCTGCTGGCCGCGCGCGCCGATGCCTGGCTGGCCGTGGGCGACCGCGCCAAGGCCAGCGCAGGCTATGCCGAGGCGCTGGCGGCGCAGCCGGGACTGGCCAGCGCGCTGCTGGGCCAGGGCAATATGGCGTGGATGGACAAGGATGGCGAGCGGGCCCTGAAGCTGGCCGAACAGGCGGTGCAGGCCAACCCGCAAGATCCGTCGGTGTTTCGCTTCAAGGGTTCCGTGCTGCGCCACCAGGGCAAGCATGAGGCGGCGCTCGATGCGCTGGGCCTGGCGCTGGCCCGGCAGCCCGACCACCTGATTGCCAGGGTCGAGCGCACCGACCTGGAAATCGAACTGAAGCGCTATGACGCGGCCAAGGCCGATATCGCGGTCCTCAACAAGATCACCCCCAACAGCCCGTACGCCCTCTACCTGCAAGCCTTGCTCGACCACACGCAGGGCAACTACACCGACGCCCAGGGCCAGCTGCTCAAGCTGCTGAAGCTGGTACCCAACCATATGCCGACCGTGCTGCTGGCCGGCGCCAATGAACTCAAGCTGGACAACGCCACCGCCGCCCAGGGCTTCCTCAACGCTTACCTGGAACGCAACCCGGACAGTGTGTACGCCCGCAAGCTGCTGGCGCAAGCCCTGCTCAAGACCAGCCAGCCGGCCGAAGCGGCCGCCGTCCTGGGCCCACTGCTGCGCAGCGGCGCGCAAGACGCCCAGTTGCTGGTGCTGGCCGGCGAATCGAACCTGCGCAAGAAGGATTACAAGGCTGCCCAGCAGTACTTCGAAAAGGCCGCCGCCATCATGCCGAACGAGGCCACGCTGCATACCTCGCTGGGCCTGGCCCAGCTCGGCCAGGGCCAGGTGGCGCAGGCCGTCGAGCAGCTGGGGCGCGCCACTGCGCTTGATCCCAAGTCGGAGCAGGCCGCGCTCTACCTGATCCGCTCCGAAATCAGCCTGGGGCGCTATGACAAGGCGCTGGCTGCGGTCAAGGCGTACCAGGCCGCGCAACAGGACAACGCGGTGGTGCGCAACCTGGAAGGCAGCATTTACCTGGCGCAAAAGAACGTGCCGGCGGCGCGCGCCGCGTTCGAGAAGGCGGTGGCGCTGCAGCCGGCCCATATGGCCGCCATGCTGAACCTGGCCCAGCTCGACCTGCAGGAACACAAGACCGACGCTGCCCGCAAGCGCTTCGAGACCGTGCTGCAGCACGACCCGCACCATGTCGGCGCCATGACCGCCCTGGCCGACATCGCCGTGCTGCAGGGGCAGCCGGAACAGGCGGTGCGCTGGCTGGAGCAGGCGGTGGCGGAAAAGCCCAAAGCGGCCGAGCTCGGCATGCGCCTGGCGCGCGCCTACCTGAAAGCCGGCCAGCAGGCCAAGGCCAGCACGCTGGCGCGCCAGCTGCAGGTGGACGATGCCAAGAACCCGGCCCTGTCCGAGCTGCTGGGCCAGGTCCAGCTGGCCAACAACGACGGCGCCGGCGCGCTGGAAAGCTTCGGCAAGCTGGTGCAGCAGGACCCGAAATCGGCGCCGGCCTGGTTTGGCATGGCGGCCGCCCACCTGATGCTGAAGAATGCGCCGGCGGCCAGCAGCGACCTGAAGAAGGCGCTGGCGATCGACCCGAAATACCGCCCGGCGCGCATGGCCCTGGCTGAAATCGCGCAGCAGCAAAACCGCCCGGCCGAGGTGCTGGCCATCGCGCGCCAGATGCAGAAGGAAGAGGGCCAGCAGTCGGCCGGCTATGTGATGGAAGGCGACCAGCTGGTGCGCCAGCAGAAGTACAAGGAAGCCGTGGCGCTGTACGAGAAGGCCTATGGCTACGCGCAGGATGGCCGCATCGTGCTGGCCGTCCACCGCACCCTGCTGGCTGCCGGCCTGCCGCGCGACGCCGACGCGCGCCTGGCGCAGTACCGCAAGGAGCACCCGGCCGACCTGGCGGCCACCATGTACGAGGCCGAACTGAACCTGTCGCGCAAGCGCTACCAGGCGGCCGTGGCCGGCCTCGAGGAAATCCTCAAGGCCGCGCCGGACAGCCCGGTGGCCCTGAACAACCTGGCCTGGGCCTACAGCGAACTGAAAGACCCGCGCGCGCTGGCAACAGCCGAGAAGGCATTGAAGGCGGCGCCGGACAGCCCGGCCATCCTCGATACCACCGGCTGGCTGCTGGTCGGCCAAGGCGACACCGGGCGCGCGCTGCCGATGCTGAAACGCGCCGCCTCGCTGCAGCCGTCCAATGCCACGCTGCGCTACCACCTGGCAGTCGCCCTCAACAAAGCAGGCGACAAGAAGGCCGCCAGGCTCGAACTGGAACGGCTGGTGTCGGGCGGCACGCCGTTCCCGCACCTGGACGATGCGATTGCCCTGCTCAAGGGCATGAACGGCAGCTGAGCGCGATGAGCGGCGACTTCAACTACGAGAAGGCCTTCGCCCGCAATATCGGCTGGGTGACCGAAGCCGAGCAGGCCAGCCTGCGCGGCAAGCGCGTCGCCATTGCCGGCGCCGGCGGGGTCGGCGGGGTACACCTGATGACCCTGGTGCGCCTGGGGGTGGGCGCCTTCCACATTGCCGACTTCGACAAATTCGACCTGCCCAATTTCAACCGCCAGGTGGGCGCCATGCAGTCGACGCGCGGCTTGCCGAAAATCGACGTGATGGCGCGCCTGGCGCGCGACGTCAATCCCGAGCTCGAGATCAAGATGTTCCCGGACGGCATCAACGCCGGCAACCTCGACCAATTTTTCGACGGCGTCGACATCTACATCGACAGCCTCGACTTCTTCGCCTTCGACATCCGGCAGCAGACATTTGCCCTGTGCGCCGCGCGCGGCATCCCGGCCACCACGGTGGCGCCGCTGGGCATGGGGGCGGCGCTGCTGAACTTCCTGCCGGGCCGGATGACGTTCGAAGAATATTTCGGCTGGGGCAGCCTGCCGGAAGCCGACAAGGCGATCCGCTTCGTGGTGGGGTTGGCGCCGGCCGGCCTGCACCGGCCCTACCTGGTGGTGCCGTCGGCCGTCAATTTCGCCGAACGGCGCGGGCCGTCGACCATCATGGCCTGCCAGCTGTGCGCCGGCATTGCCGCCACCGAGGCGCT
>JBCNOX010000425.1:0-4989 GCA_039593645.1 Pseudoduganella sp. | reverse complement strand
TTCATAGCGAATATATACCGGTTAAGGGGAGTTGCAGTAACCGTGCATTATAGCACGGGGAATTGATGTATTACCTGAGCGATGCACAAAATTTAGTCAAATTCGTGGCCAGATCGCCGTTGGCCAGAATTTTTTGTTGCCATTCCGACGACTTTGCCGAAATATCAGGCATTGCCGTTGCGAGGGCTTTCCACAGGGTTGGCCAGTCCCCTTCACGAGCGCCATTCCAGCACAGCGAGAACTCGTCGAACGCACCGCCTGCCGCATAGCGCTGCAGGAAAGCGCGCAACTTCTTATGGTGCAGGTTTTCATCTTGCGCATAAATATGCCAGATGAAGGATTTTCCAGCCCACTGCGCCCTCACCCAGGAGTCTTCGCCGCGCACGAAGTTCAGGTCGCAGGACCAGAGCAGCTTGTCGTAATCCTGTTGCGGGACGAAAGGCAGCACGCGCACCGTCAGCGCGCCCTCGCTGCGCACCGCACCCGGCACGGCGGGCTGGCCGAGAAAGTTGGCAACTGCCTCGCTGGCAACGCCCTCCGGCACCAGGCAAGTCACTTGCTGCGCGCCGCCACGCCACGCTGCGAACAATTCGGCGACCGGTGCGTATGGGTAGCAGAACAAAGATATCTTCATCGCCGCCGCTTCAGCCTCGGTCACGCCCAGCGAAGACAGGAAGGCTGATACCGCAGCGGGATCGGAGATATAGGCACGGCGCTCGTCTTCAAGGCCTTTTTCGTACAAGAGCCCGCCAGTTTTTTCGGTAAAGCCCGGGAAGAAGAAATACTTGGTGAGCGGCAGGCGCGGGTGTTTTGATGGCAGGCTGTGGCAACCCTCTACCCACTCCTCTGCACTCAGACCTTCCAGGTTCAACCACACCGGGCGCTCCTGGCGCTGCGCCATCGCGGCAATATAGCCGGGCGGGATGTCGCAGCCGAAGAACTCGATCACGATGTCGGCCACGTCCTTGGCAGCGAACTCGCCATCTTGCGAGGCCCAGTGGCGCACGGCAATGTTGTCTACTTGTTGTCGTTGCGCTGCCACGTCGACTTGCGGGCAGATGCGCTGGAATGTAGGCATGTCATCGACCCACAGCGTGACGGCGATGCCGTGCTCATGCTGCAGCTGGCGCGCCAGGCGCCAGCAAATGCCGATGTCGCCGAAGTTATCGACAACTTTGCAAAATAGATCGAGGGACAAGCTAGGCATAAGCGGAAAATGAAAAAGCCGCACTAGGCGGCTTCATTCTAATCTGTGGCGTCCCCACGGGGATTCGAACCCCGGTACTCACCGTGAAAGGGTGATGTCCTAGGCCTCTAGACGATGGGGACCCTGGACTTGCACTACGCTTGTATGACTTGGCGTCCCCACGGGGATTCGAACCCCGGTACTCACCGTGAAAGGGTGATGTCCTAGGCCTCTAGACGATGGGGACGTCGTAAAAGCGTGCGCGAATTATATCAGCGTGCAAGCCTCATTTCAAGGGCGCAACGGCGAAGTGTTCGATGCGATTGGTATTCACGTAATGAGACTCCGCCGACATCATTCCCACCAGCACGAGAATCGCCAATGGCGGCAAGGTAATCGCGAAGATCAGCGCCAGCCTTTCCCACTTCATGTGCATGAAGACCGCGACGATAAAGCCGGCCTTCAGCATCATCAAAATCAGGATCAGCGACCAGCGCAGCAAACCTTGCAAGTGGAAGAAGTCCACCAGGTAGGAGAAGAAGCTCAATACGAACAGCAGTATCCAGACTTTGACATAGGTCCCGATCGGGTGCTGTTGATGGGCGACGGTGGCTTCGGACATGGCGGCCTCCTACCAGAGATAGAACAATGCAAAGATGAATACCCAGACAAGGTCGACGAAGTGCCAGTACAGGCCGGTGATCTCGACGATGTCGTAACCCTTTTTCTCGTAATGCCCGTTCAGCACCCGCCGCGCGATGATCGACAGGTAGACCACGCCGGCCGACACGTGCAGCCCGTGGAAGCCGGTAATCATGAAGAAGCACGATCCGAACTGCGCCGCGCCCATCGGGTTGCCCCATGGCCGCACGCCCTCGTGAATCAGTTTGCTCCATTCGAAAGCCTGCATGCCGACGAAGACCAGGCCGAAGCCTGCGGTCACCAGCATCAGTATTGCCGCCATCTTGCGGTTGCGCTGGTAGCCGTAGTTGACCGCCATTGCCATCGTGCCGCTGCTGGTAATCAGCACGAAGGTCATGATCGCGATCAGGATCAGCGGGTAGTTGGTGCCGGCAATCGTGAGCGAGAACACTTCGCTGGGATTGGGCCACGGCGTGGTAGTGGCCATGCGGACCGACATATAGCCGGTGAGGAAGGTGCCGAAGATGAAAGTGTCGCTAAGCAGGAAGATCCACATCATCGCCTTGCCCCACGGGACGCGGAACGCGACGCGATCCCCCGCCCAGTCGGAGACGAAACCTTTCAGATCGTTGGTGCCGGTATCCATACCTCACCTCACTGGAATGCCTATCGTTGTGCAGAAGGCCCTGACGAATTCCGGCGTCACCATGTACAGCAAGGCGAACACCGCCAGCCAGAGGACAAACAGGAAATGCCAGTACTGCGCGCACAGGCCAATCGCCTCGCCAGCCCTGCGCAGCGCGAACACGCCTGCCACCATGCCGCCCAACACGTGCACTGCATGCAAGCCGGTGATCAGGTAGAAAAAGCTGTTGGCGGGATTGGCCGCCACGCCATAGTCGGCCGCTGTCATCGCCTGCCAGGCGTAGAGCTGGGACAGCACGAACATCGCCGACAGCACCAGCGCGCCGATCGAAGTGCTGCGCGCCGCTTCACGGCGGCCGGCTGCAACGTGGCGCCGCGCCAGCTCCCACGTCAGGCTGCACGATACCAGCAGCGCAGTGCTGCAGTACAGTTGCCAGGGCACGTAAGCGATAGGGCGCCAGTCTTCGTAGGCAGCGCGCATCATATAGGCGACGCCGAATAGTCCGAACAAGGTGGTGACCACCACCATGAAGATCCATAGCCCGATGCGGCGCGCGCCTTCCGGCCAAGCTGGTCCGCCGTCGCGCGCATCTTGCGGGCCGGGTGGACCGCCCTCGCCGCCGGACCGGCCCGGGAAGCCACCATTCGAACGCAGCGTTGCGTTGGCGCTCATTTCGGCACCTCCGCCGGATCATGATGCGGTGCCGAGCGCGCCGGCGGATGCGAAGGCGGAGGGGCATGGGGATCCGGTCCGAATTCTGGTCCGGCGTTTTGCGGGATGTAGTCGCCGCCAGGGCCGTCGACGCCATACTCATACGCGCCGCGGTGCACCGAAGGCAGCTCGGGGCCCCAGTTGCCATGCTCGGGCGGAGTGTGTGGGGTGAACCACTCCAGGCTTGCCGCGCGCCATGGATTGCCGCCAGCCGCGGCTCCCTTGCGCGCACTCCACGCCAGGTTCCACAGGAACAGCAGTTGCGCCACGCCGACGATCAGCGCCGCCACCGAAATAAAGGCATTCAGCGTGTGCGCCGACTCGGGGATGAAGGCGTAGTTCTCATAAGCGTAATATCGGCGCGGCATGCCGAGAATGCCGAGGTAATGCATCGGGAAGAAGATTGCGTAAGCGCCGATGAAGGTAATCCAGAAGTGCGCCTGCCCCAGCGTTTCGTTGTACATGCGGCCGGTGACTTTCGGGTACCAGTGATACAGCCCGCCGAACACCGCCAGCACCGGCGACACGCCCATCACCATATGGAAGTGCGCCACCACGAAATAGGTATTCGACAAGGGGATATCGACGCTGACGTTACCGAGGAAGAGCCCGGTCAGCCCGCCAATCAGGAACGTGCTGATGAAGCCCAGCGCAAACAGCATCGGTACCGTCAGATGGATGTCGCCGCGCCATAACGTCAGGGTCCAGTTATACACTTTCAGCGCGGTCGGCACCGCAATGATCAGGGTGGTGGTGGCGAAGAAGAAACCGAACCAGGGATGCATGCCGCTGACGTACATATGGTGCGCCCACACCACGAAACTCAAGCCGCCGATGATCACGATGGCCCACACCATCATGCGGTAGCCAAAGATGCACTTGCGGGCATGCACGCTGATCAGGTCTGAAATTACGCCGAAGGCCGGCAGCGCGACGATGTACACCTCCGGGTGGCCGAAGAACCAGAACAGGTGCTGGAACAGCAGCGGGCTGCCGCCTTTGTAATCGAGCTGCTGCCCCATCGATACCAGGGCCGGCATGAAGAAGCTGGTACCGAGCAGCTTATCGAACAACATCATCACCGCGCTGACAAACAACGCAGGGAAGGCCAGCAGCGCCAGGATGGTCGCCACAAAGATGCCCCACACCGACAGCGGCATGCGCATCAGGGTCATGCCGCGCGTGCGCGCCTGCAGCACCGTGGTTACATAATTCAGGCCACCCATGGTGGCCGCAACAATAAAGATGGCCAGCGACACCAGCATCACGACAATGCCCCACTCCACGCCCGGCGTACCCGGCAAGATGGCTTGTGGCGGATAGAGTGTCCACCCTGCTCCGGTCGGCCCGCCTGGAACAAAGAAACTTGCGCACAGCACGACCACCGCCAGCAAGTAGAACCAGTAAGAGAGCATGTTCAGGAAAGGGAACACCATATCGCGCGCCCCGACCATCAGCGGAATCAGGTAATTCCCAAAGCCACCGAGGAACAGCGCCGTCAGCAGGTACACCACCATGATCATGCCGTGCATGGTGATGAACTGGTAATAGGTGTTCGGGTCGATGAACTGGAATTTCCCAGGGAAGCCAAGCTGCAGCCGCATCAGGTCGGACAGGACCAGGCCGATCACGCCGACAAATAATGCGGTAATCGTGTACTGGATGGCGATGACCTTGTGGTCCTGGCTCCAGACATACTTGGTCCAAAAGCTTTGGGGGGCGTGATCGTGTCCGTCGTCGTGGTCGTGCTGTTCACCATAAGACATGCGAGGTCTCCTCAGCGTACAGTCTTGATGTAGTCAAT
>JBCNOX010000424.1:0-5007 GCA_039593645.1 Pseudoduganella sp. | reverse complement strand
CGTGGACGTCGAAATCAAACTGCAGTAATCCCGGTTTCGTCGCAAGACACCTGAAAAGCCCGCTCATGAGCGGGCTTTTCTTTTTCGGGAGTAGCAATTGACGCGCTATACTGCCGCGCATGAGCGAAAAGACAATCCTGATCGTCGAAGACGAACAAGCTATTGCAGACAGTATCGCCTTCGCCCTCGGCAAGGAAGGCTTCACCCCGCACCATGTCATGCTGGGCGAGCAGGCGCTGGCCGCCGCGCGCGAACTGGCGCCGGCGCTGGTAATCCTCGATGTCGGCCTGCCCGATATCAGCGGCCTCGACGTATGCCGCCGCCTGCGCCAGTTCTCCGAAGTGCCGGTGATCTTCCTGACCGCCCGCAGCGATGAAATCGACCGCATTGTCGGCCTCGAAATCGGCGCCGACGATTACGTCACCAAGCCTTTCTCGCCGCGCGAACTGGTGGCGCGCGTGCGCGTGATCCTGCGCCGCGCGGGCAACGGCAATGGCGCCGCGCCCGCAGCACAAGCCACGACGCCTGCAGCGCAGGCCGCGCCGGCCGCCTCGCGTACGCCCGGCTTTGAATTGCGCGCCGCCGAAGCGCGCATCCTGTTCCGCGGCCAGCCGCTCGACCTGACCCGCTACGAATACCTGCTGCTGAAAACCCTGGTCGAGCACCCGGGTCACGTGCTGTCGCGCGCCCAGCTGATGGACCGCGTCTGGTGCGACGCCCCGGACACGCTGGACCGCACGGTGGACGCCCACGTGAAATCCTTGCGCGCCAAGCTGCGCGCCATCGACGACAACGCCGACCCGATCCAGACCCATCGCGGCATGGGCTACAGCCTGCAGCCCGGCGCATGAAGATCGGCCTGCGCATCCTGCTCGGCTACTTCCTGATCGTCGGCCTGGCAGCCTGGTTCCTGCTCAACGTCTTCGTGCAGGAAGTCAAGCCCGGCGCCCGCTCCACGCTGGAAGCCGCAATGAACGACACCGCGCAGTTGCTGGCCCAGGTCGTTGCGGACGACTTGAAAGAGGGCGCTGCCAACCCAGGCCTGCTGGCCAAGATCGCTGCCGCCAGCCGCAATACCGACTACCGCATCACCATCACGGATGACCAGGGCATCGTGCGCTTCGACTCCGCCGGCAAGGCTGTCGGCAAGGACTATTCGCGCTGGAACGACGTCTATCTCACCCTGCGCGGACAATACGGCGCGCGCATGACAAGCGAAGTGCCGCGCGAGTACGGCAGCTTGAGCATGTACGTCGCCGCGCCGGTGCGCGACGGTGAGCGCATCATTGGCGTGCTGACCGTCTCCAAGCCCATCTCCAGCGTGCAAGGCGTTATCGAACGCAGCCAGCGCAAGATCCTCAAGTGGGGCGTGGTGCTGCTTGGCCTGTCGCTGCTGATCGGCATCGCCATCACCTGGCGCATGGCCAGTACCGTCAACAAGCTGATGGTGTTCGTGGAAGATGTGCAGGCCGGCCGCAAGGCCGTCATGCCCAAACTGGGCAGCAGCGAGATCAGTACCCTCGGCCACGCGCTGGAAGCCATGCGCGCCAAGCTGGAAGGCAAGGACTACGTCGAAACGCTGATGCACACCCTGACGCACGAGCTGAAAAGCCCGATCGCCGCCATCCAGGCCACGGCCGAGCTGCTGGAAGAAGACATGCCGCCCGAGCAGCGCCGCCAGTTCCTGTCGACGATCCAGGCGCAGAACGCCCGCCAGCGCGACCTGATCGACAAGCTGCTGGCACTGGTGCGGGTTGAGAAGCAGCAGCGCATCGACGATGCCGCGCCGCTCGACGTCGCCGGCCTGCTGCAGGATGTTGCCGGCGACTTCCAGGCCCGCCTCGCGGCACGCCAGCTGCAATTGGCGATCAACGCCGATCCGGCCTTGCACCTGCGCGGAGACGCGCTCCTGCTGCGGCAGGCCCTGGGCAACCTGCTCGACAACGCCATCGGCTTTGCGCCAGCGGGCAGCACGGTGACGATGGCCGCACAGCGCAGCGATGGCCATGTCGAAATCAGTGTGCGCGACTGCGGCCCCGGCATCCCCGCTTACGCCGAAGGCCGCCTGTTCGAACGTTTCTACTCCTTGCCGCGCCCCGATGGCGCCAAGAGCACCGGCCTGGGCCTGCCGTTCGTACGTGAAGTCGCCGCGCTGCACGGCGGCAGCGCCCACGTCGCAAATGGGGAGGGCGGTGGTTGCCGCGCCAGCTTGCTGCTCCCGCTTCACGCCGACCGCATTACCAGCGCATAAACGCTCCCCACAGCCGCCTATGGCTTCAATGTCCTGATGCGGCGCGGCGGCACATACTGGATCAAGATGGGGGCCGACGACGCCAGGTTGCCACCTTTCATGCGGGAAGCGCTCAAACACACGGTGTCGCCGGTGACAGCAGGACAGTTCTACTGGCGCGAGTTCGAACCAGGTTTCGAAGTCACCGAACTGCGGGTGATGCGCGATGGCCGCGAGGTAGTCCGCGTTCTGCTTAACCGGATCGTGTGCGTGACCTGACCCAGGCCAAGTGGCAAGACGCCTTTGCCGGAGCGCACAATGCCATGGTCTCTTATCCGCTCCTGCTGGGCGAGGATGGCCTGACTCACGTGATCGTGAAGAGCCGCTGGCTCGCCCACCGCACCTTCGTGGCGCACGATCGCGAGGGGGCGAATCCTGATCGGCACAACCAGGGAGGCCTTCTTTTCGCTGGACCGGCTGGCAGGTTTCCTCAAGGATGCGCCGTTGGATCTTACGCTGGCGCTCAACCTGGACGGCGGGCCAATCGCATGCCAGAGCGTGCGCCTGCAGGGCTTCCAGCGCAAGTTTTACGCTCAGTGGGAAGCGCAGGTGCGCGACGATGCGCCGGAGGGCGCCGAGGTGAGCCTGCTGCGCTGGCCATTTGCGCAGGCAACGTGGGCGATGCCGGTGGTGCTGACAGTCGAGCGTGCGCGAAAAAATTGATCGCTTCACACAGAACGCATCTTCCCTGCATACCGGCTTTCTACACTGGCGCCACCATAACAACAGGAAGTCCCACCATGCAGAAGAAACTCCTTTTCAAAGCCCTCCTGGTCGGCATGCTGATGCTGCTGCTCGGCGTGCCGCTGGCCATGATCCAGTCCACCATCACGGACCGTATGACTTATCGCGACGAGGCGGCGCGCAGCATCGCCGCCGATTCGGTCGGTGAACAGCAGGTCTACGGGCCGGTGCTGGTGATGCCCTACAGCGAGGTGTACACCGTCGAAGAGAAGGACAAGGACGGCAAGCCGGAGATGAAGCGCTACCGCAAGCAATCGCAGCACCTGGTGTTCCCCAACCAGCTCGAAGTGCTGTCCAACCTCGGCACCGAACGCCGCCACCGCGGCATCCACCAGGTGCTGATGTTCAACGGCGTGCACAAGATCAGCGGCGATTTTGTCGTGCCTGCGGTATCCGAGCTGCCGCACACGGAGACCGGCTCGCAGGTCACGCCGGAGCGCCCGCATATTGCGCTGGCCGTTGCCGACGTGCGGGGCGTGCGCGACATTCCGCGCCTGGTGTGGGGCACGCGCAGTTTCGAATTCGAACAGGGCTCCGGCCTGCAGTCCTCGCGCCAGGGCCTGCATGCGACGCTGTCGCTGGAAGACGCGGCGCCGGGACTGGCCAAGTTCAGCTTCAACCTGAACCTGGCAGGGATGGATAGCCAGGCCTTTGTACCGCTGGCGCGCAATAACCGCTTTGTGATGTCGTCCCCCTGGCCGCACCCGCAGTTCAGCGGTCGCTTCCTGCCGGAGCAATACACCATTGACGACAAAGGTTTCCAGGCGGTGTGGCGCATCTCCTCGCTGGCCAGTGAAGCCCAGGCCCAGTTGCGCCAGCGCGAACAGGCGGCCGGGCGGGGCGAGAATGCCTTGCCGCAGCTCGACAACATCCAGGCCGCCTTCATCGAGCCAGTCAATGTGTATTCGATGGCCGATCGCGCTACCAAGTATGGCTTGCTGTTCGTGGCACTGACCTTTGCCGCCTTCTTCCTGTTCGAAGTGATGAAGCGGCTGCCGATCCACCCGGTGCAATACCTGCTGGTTGGCCTGGCCCTGGCGCTGTTCTTCCTGCTGCTGGTCAGCCTGTCCGAGCATTACAACTTCGTCGCTTCCTACATTGCGGCCAGTGCCGCCTGCATCGTGCTGATCGGCTATTACCTGATGCATGTGCTGCAGGACTGGAAGCGTGGCCTCGGCTTTGGCGCCGCGCTGTGCGCCTTGTACGGCATCCTGTTCGGCTTGCTCAATTCGGAGAACAATGCCCTGATGCTGGGCGCAATCCTGCTGTTTGCCGTGCTGGCCGCCATCATGGTCGCCACCCGCAAGGTGGACTGGTACAGCCTGGGCAACCAGGCAAGCCCGCCGGTGGAGCAGGCATGATGCTGCCAGGTGGCCTGCTCACGCCATCCCTCGCCGAGGGCGCGCAACTGCTGCTGCTGTCTGGCTACACGGCCAGCCAGCCCGCCGGGCCGGTGCGGGTCGTGCTCGACCAGCGCGGGGCGCGCGTGGTGCTGGTGCTGGCCAGTTATGAAACGGTGGCCTGGCAGCTTGATGTGCGGCCCGGGACGGAGTTGGCCGCGGTGGTCGTCAGCGCTTACCGCGCGGTTGCCGTGACAGGGCACGGCGCGGCGCCAGCGTATCGCCTGGCGCTGCCTTGTGCGCCGCTGCGGGACGGTGATGCCTATCGGGACCTGATGCACATCCTGCAGGCGAGGCTGGGGCGCAGCCAGCCCGATATCTTCCGTGGCTATGTGCGTTTGCCGGAGCAGGTGGCGATTGCTTCCTGTGGATCAGCGGTGGCGAGCGCGGCGCAACCACAGCAACGTGTACAGCAAAAGGTTCACGCCCAGCACGATGCCCGCCAATATGTACTGCACGGCAGGCGTCAGGCCGACCGGGTAGAGCACGGGCAGCAGGTAATGCTCGACGAATCCATCGGCATAGCCTTGCTGGCCTGCGCGCACGCGTAAGTCGTTTTCCAGGTAGGTGAGC
>JBCNOX010000423.1:0-5007 GCA_039593645.1 Pseudoduganella sp. | reverse complement strand
CTGAATGAAAAGATGGTCGACTACCTGGATTCCGTATCGCTGCAGGACCTGGTGGACCAGCAAAAAGCCAAAGCCGCGGCAGAGCAGCCAGTCCATGTGCACCGCAACAGCAACCAAGCAGCCCTCGGTTAACCGAATTGGAGTAATTTAGATGAACGCCCCCGAAAAGAACGTCGCCCAGGTAGCACCGGTAGAATTCAAGACCGCGCCGCACTTCCCGATCTACATGGACTACTCGGCCACCACGCCGATCGATCCACGCGTTGCGGACAAGATGATCCCTTACCTGCGCGAACAGTTCGGCAACCCGGCATCGCGCAGCCACATGTACGGCTGGACCGCGGAAGCAGCGGTGGAAGAAGCGCGCGGCCACGTGGCCGCCCTGGTCAACGCCGACCCGCGCGAAATCATCTGGACCTCCGGCGCCACCGAATCGAACAACCTCGCCCTGAAAGGCGCGGCCAACTTCTACAAGTCCAAGGGCAAGCACATCATCACAGTCAAGACCGAGCACAAATCCGTGCTGGACACCGTGCGTGAACTGGAACGCCAGGGCTTCGACGCCACCTACCTGGACACCCAGGACAATGGCCTGATCACCATCGAACAGCTGGAAGCGGCCGTGCGTCCGGACACCATCCTGATCTCGGTCATGATGGTCAACAACGAAATCGGCGTGATCCAGCCAATCAAGGAAATCGCCGCCTTCTGCCGCAAGAAAGGCATCATCTTCCACTGCGACGCCGCACAGGCGACCGGCAAAGTGGCAATCGACCTGCAGGACCTGAAGGTCGACCTGATGACCTTCACCGCGCACAAGACCTACGGCCCGAAAGGCATAGGCGCCCTGTACGTGTGCCGCAAGCCGCGCGTACGTATCGAAGCGCAGATGCACGGCGGCGGCCATGAGCGCGGCCTGCGCTCGGGCACCCTGCCAACCCACCAGATCGTGGCGATGGGCGAAGCCTTCCGCCTGGCGAAAGTGGAAATGGACTCCGAGATCGAGCGTATCCGCGCACTGCGCGACCGCCTGGCCAAGGGCCTGCAGGAAATCGAAGAAACCTATGTCAACGGCGACATGGACCACCGTGTGCCGCACAACCTGAACGTGAGCTTCAACTTCGTGGAAGGCGAGTCCCTGATCATGGCCGTGAAAGACCTGGCCGTATCGTCCGGTTCCGCCTGCACTTCGGCTTCGCTGGAGCCTTCGTATGTCCTGCGCGCCCTGGGCCGCAGCGACGAACTGGCGCACAGCTCGATCCGTTTCACCATCGGCCGCTTCACCACCGAACAAGACGTCGACTTCGCCGTCGAACTGCTGAAAGGCAAAGTGGGCAAGCTGCGCGAACTGTCCCCACTGTGGGAAATGTACAAGGATGGCATCGACCTCTCGACCATCCAGTGGGCAGCGCACTAATTTTAGAATTTTAGGAGCATCAAAATGGCATACTCGGAAAAAGTCCTCGACCACTACGAAAACCCGCGCAACGTCGGTTCCTTTGAAAAGGGCGACGAAACCGTCGGTACCGGCATGGTCGGCGCGCCTGCTTGCGGCGACGTGATGAAGCTGCAGATCAAGGTCGGCGCTGACGGCAAGATCGAAGACGCGAAATTCAAGACCTACGGCTGCGGTTCGGCAATCGCCTCCAGCTCGCTGGTGACCGAATGGGTCAAGGGCAAGTCGCTGGATGAAGCGCTGGCCATCAAAAATACCCAGATCGCGGAAGAACTGGCACTGCCGCCAGTGAAGATCCACTGCTCCATCCTGGCGGAAGACGCCATCAAGGCAGCTGTGAACGATTACAAGGCCAAGCACGGCGCTTAAGCCTGCGGAGGAAGTATGGCAATCACCCTGACCGAAAAAGCAGCCAAGCATATCAACCGCTACATCGAGCGTCGCGGCAAGGGCATCGGCCTGCGCTTTGGTGTACGCACGACCGGCTGCTCCGGTCTGGCCTACAAGCTGGAATACGTGGACGAAGTGGCGCCGGAAGACCAGGTCTTCGAATCGCACGGCGTGAAGGTTTTCGTTGATCCGAAAAGCCTGCCGTACATCGACGGCACCGAACTGGACTTCGCCCGCGAAGGCCTGAACGAAGGCTTCAAGTTCAACAACCCGAACGAGAAGGATGCATGCGGCTGCGGCGAAAGCTTCCGCATTTAATATCGTGCAGAACCACTTCGAACTCTTCCATCTCCCCCAGCAGTTCGCCGTCGACATGGGCGCCCTGGACGCCGCCTACCGCGAAGTCCAGAGTCGCGTCCATCCGGACAAATTCGTCAACGCCACCGATGCCGAAAAGCGCGTCGCCATGCAATGGTCGACCCGCTCCAACGAGGCTTACCAGACCCTGAAGAATCCGCAGAAGCGTGCGCAGTACCTGTGCGAGCTGAATGGCGTCGATTTGAAGATGGAATCCAACACGGCCATGCCGATGGAATTCCTGATGCAGCAGATGGAATGGCGCGAGGAGCTGGCCGAAGCGCGCGCCGGCAAGGACGGCGACCTGCTCGACAAGCTGGACGGCCAGTTGCGCGCCGCGCGCAAGGCGCAGTTGGCGGAGATCGAACAGCATTGCAACAGCGGTGACTATCCCGCCGTCGCGCAGGGTGTGCGTGCGCTGATGTTCATCGAAAAATTCGGCGAAGAAGTGCGCTTCGCTTACGACGCCATCGAGGCGTAAAAGAAGAATAGGTTTCACCATGGCTCTTTTGCAGATTTCCGAACCGGGCATGTCGACCGCCCCGCACCAGCACCGCCTGGCAGTGGGTATTGACCTCGGCACCACCAATTCGCTGGTAGCGACCGTCCGCAGCAGCATTCCCGAAGTGCTGAACGACGAAGACGGCCATCCGCTGCTGCCTTCCGTGGTGCGTTACCTGCCGAACGGCCATGCCAACATCGGCTACAAAGCCCAGGCGCACCAGACCACCGACCCGAAAAACACCATCGTGTCGGTCAAGCGCTTCATGGGCCGTGGCTTGAAGGACATCGCCTACGCCGAGAACCTGCCGTACGATTTCGTCGATGCGCCCGGCATGGTGCAGCTGAAGACCGTCGCCGGCGTGAAGTCGCCGGTGGAAGTGTCGGCGCAAATCCTGGCCACCCTGCGCCAGCGCGCGGAAGACTCCCTGGGCGACGACCTGGTCGGCGCCGTGATCACCGTGCCTGCCTACTTCGACGAAGCGCAGCGCCAGGCCACCAAGGATGCCGCGCAACTGGCTGGCATCAACGTGCTGCGCCTGCTGTCCGAGCCGACCGCCGCGGCGATTGCCTACGGCCTGGATAACGGCTCCGAAGGCATTTTCGCCGTGTACGACCTGGGCGGCGGCACCTTCGACATCTCGATCCTCAAGCTGTCCAAAGGCGTGTTTGAAGTGCTGGCCACCGGCGGCGATTCCGCGCTGGGCGGCGACGACTTCGACCACCGCCTGTTCTGCTGGGTACACGAACAGGAAAAACTGGCGCCGCTGTCCGACGAAGACACCGCGACCCTGATGGTGAAAGCGCGCGAAGCGAAAGAGCTGCTGTCGACCAAGCCGGAAGTGACCATCGACGCCGTGCTGCGCTCCGGCGAAGAAGTCCACCAGCGCGTCACCCCTGAAATTTTCGCCGACATCACCAAGCACCTGGTCGCCAAGACCATGAACGCGGTGAAGAAGGCCCTGCGCGATGCCAACGTCGACGCCGACGATATCGACGGCGTGGTCATGGTCGGCGGCGCCACCCGCATGCCGCACGTGCAGCGTGCCGTGGGAGAATTCTTCCACACCATCCCGCACGCCAACATCGACCCCGACAAAGTCGTGGCGCTGGGCGCCGCCATCCAGGCCAACCTGCTGGCCGGTAACCGCGCCGCAGGCGACGACTGGCTGCTGCTGGACGTGATCCCGCTGTCGCTGGGTATTGAAACCATGGGCGGCCTGGTCGAGAAGATCATCCCGCGCAACTCCACCATCCCATGCGCCCGCGCGCAGGAATTCACCACCTTCAAGGATGGCCAGACTGCGCTGGCGGTGCACGTGCTGCAAGGCGAACGTGAACTGGTGAGCGACTGCCGCTCGCTGGCGCGCTTTGAACTGCGCGGCATCCCGCCAATGGCTGCTGGTGCGGCGCGCATCCGCATCACCTACCAGGTGGACGCGGACGGCCTGTTGTCCGTCTCGGCACGCGAACTGCGCTCCAACGTGGAAGCCTCGATCACCGTCAAGCCATCGTACGGCCTGGGTGACGACGACGTGGCGCGCATGCTGTCCGAATCGCATACCGAAGCCGAAGCCGACATGAAAGCCCGTGCCCTGCGCGAAGAACAGGTGGAAGCCGAACGCATCATGCTGGCCACCCAATCCGCATTGGACGAAGACGGCGCGCTGCTGAACGACGAAGAGCTGGCTGCGATCAAAGCCTTGATGGCCGCCACCATGGACGTGCTGGTGAAGTCCGGCAGCGGCGAAGCCGATCACTACGCGGTGAAAGCCGCTTACGAAGCCCTGGCCCAGGGCACCGAAGAATTCGCATCGCGCCGCATGGACCGCAGCGTGCGCAGCGCACTGGCCGGCAAGACGCTGGACCAGGTTGTTTAATTGACTGAGGAATAGAAGTGCCACAAATCGTCATCCTGCCGCATGCCAAGCTGTGCCCCGAAGGCGCCGTGATCGAAACCGAAGCAGGGAAGTCCGTATGCGACGTCCTGCTGGAGAACGACATTCACATCGAACACGCTTGCGAGAAATCCTGCGCCTGCACCACTTGCCACGTGCTGGTGCGCGAAGGCTTCGACTCGCTCAACGAAGCGACCGACACCGAAGAAGACCTGCTGGACAAGGCCTGGGGCCTGGAAGCGTGTTCGCGCCTGTCCTGCCAGTCCATCGTCGCGGAAGAAGACCTGGTCATCGAAATTCCGAAGTACACGATCAACCACGCCAGCGAAGGCGGCCACTGAGCCGAGGTGCACCATGCTGAAATGGAGTGATGTCACGGCGATTGCCGAAGCCCTGTACGACAAG
>JBCNOX010000422.1:0-5042 GCA_039593645.1 Pseudoduganella sp. | reverse complement strand
CGGTACCGGCGCGGCGCCGATCGTTGCGGAAATCGCCAAGCAGCAGGGCGCGCTGACCGTGGCCGTGGTGTCCAAGCCGTTCTCGCACGAAGGCCAGAAATGCCTGGACATCGCCGAAGCCGGCCTTGAAGCGCTGTCGCAGAACGTCGACTCGCTGATCGTGATCTGCAACGAGAAGCTGGAAGAGATCTACGAAGACGAGTCGCTGATCGAGTGGCTGCAGCACGCCGACGACGTTCTGAACAACGCCGTTGCCGGTATCGCCGAGATCATTAACGTGCCTGGCCACATCAACGTCGACTTCAACGACGTGAAGACCATCATGGGCGAGCAGGGCAAGGCGATGATGGGTACCGCCACCGCTTCCGGCGTGGACCGTGCACGCGTGGCCGCCGAGCAGGCAGTGGCATCCCCGCTGCTGGACGGCGTCGACCTGGCGGGCGCACGCGGCGTGCTGGTGAACGTGACCGCATCGCGCGGCCTGAAAGGTAAGGAAATCAAGGAAGTCATGGCTGCCGTACGCGCCTTCGCCGCACCGGATGCGTCGATCGCACAAGGTATCGCCTACGACGACGCGATGGGCGACGATATCCGCGTGACTGTGGTGGCCACCGGCCTGGGCAAAGCCAAGAAGCATGTGCAGCTGGTACCGCAGCAGCAACTGCGCACCGGCACCCATGGCGGCAACCCGCTGAACGTCAACGCAGCCCTGGGCGGCGGTGCAGCAACTGCAGCAGTGGGCGGTTTCGGCAACGCAGGCTTCTCCGGCGTGTCGGCCGACGTGCAGAAACAGCCAGCCGTGTGGCGCCGCGAATCGGCCACCGAGCAGGTGAACGCACTGGCCAAGTCGGGCATGGAAACCTACGACATTCCTGCCTTCCTGCGCAAGCAGGCTGACTAAATAAGGTCAGCCGCGCCGCCGGATCACGCATCCGGCGGCGCGGAGTTATACTCTGGGTTTTCACAAGAAGGAGAACCCGAAATGACCATCAAGATCGGCGACAAACTGCCGGAAGGCCAACTGTCCGAATTCATCGAAACCGAGACCGAAGGCTGCTCCCTCGGCCCGAACACCTTCAATGTGCAGGACATCGCCAAAGGCAAGAAGATCGCGATCTTCGGCCTGCCAGGCGCCTACACCCCAACCTGCTCCGCACAGCACGTGCCAGGCTACGTCAAGCACGCAGCCGAACTGAAAGCCAAGGGCGTGGACGAAATCTGGTGCATCTCCGTGAACGACGCCTTCGTGATGGGCGCATGGGGCCGCGACCAGAAAGCCACCGGCACCGTCCGCATGATGGCTGACGGCAACGCTGCTTACTCCAAGGCTCTGGGCCTGGACGCCGACTTCTCCAAATTCGGCATGGGCACCCGCTCCCAGCGTTACTCGATGCTGGTGGAAGACGGCGTGGTCAAGCAACTGAACGTCGAGCAAGGCGGCAAGTTCGAAGTGTCGAACGCCGAGACCATGCTGGGCCAGCTGTAATTTTCAGGATTTACCCTGCTTGAGACGGCGCTTCGGCGCCGTTTTGCGTTTCTGCTTTCGCTTTGGTGCGCGATTTGCGCTTCTTGGGCGCCAGCATGACGCCGGTACACGATGGAGCGCCGCAATAGCAGGCGAATTCCTTCTTCACCTTGGCGGTGTGGCGGGCCTCGTAGATCAGGCCGTAGTTGTAGTTCAACTCTTCGCCTTCTTCGATGTCGCGCAGAGAGCAGATGTAGACGCGGTCGTCCTCGTCTTCCTCGGCTTCGCAGTTCGGCTCGCAGGAGTGATTAATGTAGCGCGCTTCGTTTCCGCCCGAACCGCCGTCGATCAGCAAGCCGTTGTTCAGGCTGAAGAAGAAGGTGTGGCCGATCGGGCCGCCTTTTTCCTCGGTGCGGCGGCAGCATTCTTCCCAGTCGACGATCTCGCCGGTGTACTCGATGATGCGGGTGCCGGCCGGAATCTTCCGGCGTGCGAAAACACCCCGCCCATGCACGGGCGACTCATGGACCACAAATAGTGGTTCAGCCTCTTCAACTGGTAGCGATTCCGTATTCATCCCATCATCATAACTCGCCTCACAAATTTGTACCGTGACTGATCTAACTAAAGGCGCCCGCATTCCACGATTACGATAGTTTGCAATGTTCTGGCAGCGGTACTCAGTTATGAATGAGTGGAGTTTGAATCTTGTCTTTGCCGCGCGGAAGATTGGGATCCATTGGCGGACACACACCAACTGATATGTGTCTATCGTCAGCAGGTTGAGTTACGAAGCAGGATCGGGGGTTTTGGTCTGGCAAAGCATGGCGCCGTCTGATATCCGTTACCGAGAAATGAAGGAATGGCTGGATTTGAATGACTTGAAAACAGGGCTGATACAGGACGACCTGTTCGTCTACCGCGCCAACTAGCAGCCTCAGCAGCAAACCATTTCTTTCAGTACAATGGACGACCCGGCAACGGATTTGGGCCTTCCATCGTGACTCCGCAACAAAAAGAAAACCTGCAAGCTATTTACGCCATGGTGGCCGCGGTCGCCATGTTCTCCCTCATGGACGCCTCCATGAAAGTGCTGGCCGCGCGCTATCCGGCCGTCCAGGTGACTGCGTTGCGATGCATGCTTTCGATGCCATTGGTGTGTGCGTTCATGGCCTACCGCGGCAAGTTCGCCGGAATTTTCAAAGTACGCTGGCCGCTGCACCTGCTGCGTGGGGCCGTCGGCATCGCCATGCTGTCCCTGTTCGCCTACGCGCTGAAGACGCTGCCGCTGGCCGATACCTACGCCATCTTCTTCATCGCGCCGGCGCTGGTGACGGCGCTGGCAGTGTTCATCCTGGGCGAAAAGGTCAGCCTGGGGCAGTGGGTGGCGATCTTTGTCGGCCTGGGCGGCGTGCTGGTGGTGCTGCGCCCGGACGGCACCAATTTCGTTTCGATCGCCGGCCTGGCCGTACTGGCATCGGCCGTCTGCTACGGCGTTTCCGCCATTGCCGGCCGCGTGCTGGCCAAAACCGAGGCGCCGGAACATGTGATGTTCTGGGTGCTGACCCTGATGGGCGTTGGCGTCGCGCCGCTGGCCATCAACGCCTGGGTGCCGATCGACTGGTCGCTGTGGCCGGCCATGGGGGCGCTGGCAGTGAGCGGCTTCTTCGGCCAGCTCGCACTGACACGCGCCTTCAGCATGGGCAAGGCGTCCATCGTTGCGCCGTTCGAGTACACGGCGCTGGCCTGGGGCGTGGGCATCGACTGGCTGCTGTGGCACACGCTGCCGGATATCTACACCCTGGTGGGCGCGGCCATCATCATCGGCTCCGGCATCTACCTGGTGCGGCGGGAGTCGCAGCATTCCGAGGCTGAGCATCCCTGAGCGGGGAAGGGCGCAGGGCGCTATAATCCTTGCATGCTGAAACAACGAACCATCAAAGAAATCGTCCGCACCACAGGTGTCGGCCTGCACTCCGGCACCAAGGTCGAACTGACCTTGCGCCCTGCTGAGCCGGATACCGGCATCGTCTTCCGCCGTGTGGACCTGGACCCGCAGGTTGTCTTCCCGACAAGGGCGGACATCGTGGGCGATACCCGCATGGCAACTGTGCTGATGAAGGACGGCGGCCGCGTTTCGACCGTCGAACACCTGATGTCGGCCTGCGCCGGCCTGGGCATCGACAACCTGTACGTCGACGTGACGGCGGAAGAAATCCCGATCATGGATGGTTCGGCATCGTCGTTTGTCTACCTGCTGCAGCAAGGCGGCGTGCAGGAGCAGGAAGCGCCGAAAAAATTCATCAAGGTGAAAAAGCCGATCGAAATCCGCGAAGGCAAGGGCGCCGCGGAGAAGTGGGCGCGCCTGGTGCCGCACGATGGCTTCAAGCTGGACTTCTTCATCGAATTCAACCACCCGGCGGTGGATGGCACGGCGCAGCGCGCAACGGTGGATTTCGGCGACGTGTCGTATATCCAGGCGATTGCCCGCGCCCGTACTTTCGGCTTCATGCAGGACGTGGAAATGCTGCGCGGGATCGGCCTGGCGCGCGGCGGTTCACTGGAAAACGCGATCGTGATGGACGAATACCGCATCCTGAACCAGGACGGCCTGCGCTACGACGACGAATTCGTGCGCCACAAGATCCTCGACGCGATCGGCGACCTGTACATGGTCGGCCACCCGATCATCGCCAGCTACGAAGCCCACAAATCCGGCCACGCCCTGAACAACCAGCTGCTGCGCGCCATGCTGGCCGATCCGGATTCCTACGAGCTGGTTACCTTCGACTCCCTCGACACCGCACCGCCGTCCTACGCCAAGCAGATGTCGCGCGAGTGGGCTTACCTCTGACTTAACTGCGGCGGCGGGCGACCAGGCGCCGCATCGCTTCGATCAGCGGCTCGTTGGCGGGCGTCGGCTCCAGTTTCTGGCTCAGCTCGTCGAAGGAGTCGACGGCCGTTTCGGGCAATTTCAGGCCTTCCCCGCTCGGGCCAACGTGCGCAATCCCTTTCGGCATCTGCACCCGGAAGCGGATGTTGTTGATCTGCCACCCCTTCCCATTCAGCGTTTCTTGCATTTTCGGCACTTGCTGCTTAAGCTTGGCCGCGACCGCCGTATTGGGCACGGCCAGGGTCAGTTCGCCGCCGTCGAAAGCGAAAACTTCGCAACTTTTGAAGGCGGAAGGCAGCACGTCGTAGCAATCGCGTTGTAAATTAGCCATGCGTTGCACGGCTGGCAGCAGCTTGGCCAGCGTGGCGTTGCCCTGCAGGAAATTGGTGGCTTCCTGCGGTGCGTGCTTGCGATTGGTGAACGAGAAACCCATCCCCGCATTTTACAGTGGCGGCCCCAGCCGGTGAATTTTTCATCGCTAGCCTATTGTTATATAGGTCAAGATCCCAACCTTGCTACGAACGCATGATAAAATCACGCACTTTTGCCATTGGCGGACCCGAGGAAGAATTCAAGAAATGTCCTTACTGACCCAGATTTTCGGCAGCCGCAACCAGCGTCTGCTTAAGCAATACCAAAAAACGGTAAAGGCGATCAACGCCCTGGAGCCGGAGTTTGAAAAGC
>JBCNOX010000421.1:0-5044 GCA_039593645.1 Pseudoduganella sp. | reverse complement strand
TCGTGCCGCCTGGAATCGTTCGAGCGCCTCGCCTGCACTCATTTTCAGCGTTTCCAGCTTGTCCAGCCGCTGGGCTAACGCCACCGGCAGGGCCGGCGGATTCAGTTGCTCATCAATATAGGCTTGCACGCCGGACTGGCGCACCCGTTCAATATCGCCCGGCCGCGGCCCGTAAGCCAAGCGGTTCAGCACGTGGACAGCCGCCTGTTCGCCAGCCAGCGGCGCCGCCCACAGGGCTGCCTGGGGTAGCGCCGCAAGCACGGCGCCGAGTATCCAGCCTCGCATGATGTCGTCCCAATACAATGATTCGCAGGACTTTCTTTATACGCTAGGCGCCGGATTGAGGGCAAAGACTCCTTTGTATCAGGATGTTAATTGTTTGATTTATATGCTCTAATTCACGTTGCGCAAAATGAAAGGACGGCATGAAGAAATATCAGGTCCCGCTATCGGTGGCGGCCATGCTGGCGCTCAGCGCCTGCGGCGTCACCGGACCGGCGAACAAGGTCGCGGCGGATGCGCCGCAACAATGGCAGGCTCCCCTGCCGCACAATGGCAGTACCGGTGAACTGGCAAACTGGTGGCAGCGCCAGTCCGACCCGCTGCTGGTGCAATTGATTGAAGCCGCGCAGGCGGCCAGCCCCACCATCGCCAGCGCCCAGGCGCGCTTTGCCGCAGCAAGCGCCGAGCGCACCGCTGCCGGCGCCGCCCTCGCCCCCTCGCTGACCGGCGTGCTGACGTCTACCCGCATGAGCCAGCAGTCCGCCAATGCTCCCACCAATACCACCACCCAGCTGCTGGCCCAGGCCCAGTGGGAAATCGACCTGTTCGGCGGCGGCCGTGCGCGCCGCAATGCCGCTATCGCCCGCCATGAAGGCGCACAGGCGGGCTGGCATGAAGCCCGCGTCAGTGTGGCGGCCGAAACGGCCAACCAGTATTACAGCCTGCGCGCCTGCGAAAAGCTGCTGAGCGTGGCGCGCCTGGACGCGGCCTCGCGCACCCATACCGCGCGCCTGACCGATATCACCACCAAGGCCGGCTTCCAGTCGACTGCCGCCAATGCCCTGGCGCGCGCCAGTGCAGCGGACGGCAATAACCGTGCGGTAGCCCAGCGCGCAGCCTGCGACAGCGAATTGAAAGTACTGGTGGCGCTGACCGCCATTCCGGAACCGGACCTGCGCGCGCGCCTTGCCGACAGCGCAGCCAATGCCGTGCTGTCGCCGGCTGCCGGCGTGGCCATCGATTCGGTGCCGGCCCAGGTTATCGGGCAGCGGCCGGACGTGTTCAATGCCGAACGCGAAGTGGCGGCAGCGAGCTACGATGTCGCCAGCGCGCGCGCCGAACGCCTGCCGCGCCTGGGCCTTTCCGGCTCCATCGGGCGCGGCCGCCTGCATGCCGACGGCCAGGACATCACCGCCAATGTGTGGACCATCGGCCCGCTGCAAATGACTTTGCCGATCATCGACTGGGGCGTGCGCCGCGCCAATGTGGAAGCTTCGCGCGCCCGCTACGAGGCCGCCGTGTCGAATTACAAGGCCAGCGTGCGCCAGGCCGTGTCGGAAGTCGAACAGGCCCTGGTGGCATTGCAAAGCACCCAGGAACGCGCCGAAGACGCGCAGACCGCGCTGGAAGGCTACCGCACCTTCTTTACCGCAACCGAAGAACGCTACAAGAACGGGCTGGCCAGCCTGCTCGAACTGGAAGACGCCCGCCGCACGCGGCTGGCCGCAGAAAACACAGTTGTGAACCTGCAGCGCGAACGCAGCGCCGCCTGGATCGCCCTGTACCGTGCAGCAGGCGGCGGCTGGACCGCACCTGCCGCGCCCTAAGACCGGAAAGACTTTATGAAACCACTGCACCGCACTCCCTCCGCCGTCGCCGCCCTGGCCGTCGCCACTGCCCTCGCCGCCCTGGCGCAGGCGCCGTGCGCCATGGCCGAAGACAAGAAGCCAGCCGCCGCCAAGCCTTCGCTCACCGTCACCACCGTCCGCCCGCAAAAAACCAGCCTGCCGATCCGGTTGACCGCCAACGGCAACGTTGCCGCCTGGCAGGAAGCGATCATCAGCAGCGAATCTAACGGCCTGCGCCTGTCCGACGTCAAGGTCAACGTCGGCGACGTGGTCGCCAAGGGCGAGGTGCTGGCCGTGTTTGCGCCGGAAACCCCGCAGGCTGAAGTGGCGCAAGCCAGGGCTGCACTGATGGAAGCCGAAGCGGCTGCCGCCGAAGCCAAGGCCAACGCCGACCGCG
Organism: Pseudoduganella sp.; assembly: GCA_039593645.1. GTDB lineage: Bacteria > Pseudomonadota > Gammaproteobacteria > Burkholderiales > Burkholderiaceae_D > Rugamonas. Next base: position 2,797 of record JBCNOX010000421.1, on the reverse strand, counting down.
CACGTTCGATCGAAGACACCGGCGCCCTGAGCGCCCAGCAGATCAGCCAGTACACCACGGCCGAAGCCACCGCCAAGGCGCGCGCGGCCTCCGCCAAGGCGATGTTGGCCTCGGCCGAACTGCGCCTGCGCTACACCAGGGTTGTGGCGCCGGATGCCGGCGTGATCTCGGCCCGCAGCGCCACCGTCGGCGCGGTCGCCGGCCCCGGCACCGAATTGTTCCGCATGATCCGCCAGGGCCGCCTGGAGTGGCGCGCCGAAGTCACGGCCGCCGACCTGCGCAACATCAAGATCGGCGGCAACGCCCTGGTCAAGGCTGCCAACGGCAGCGAACTGACCGGCAAGGTGCGCATGGTGGCGCCGACCATCGATCCGCAAACCCGCTCGGCCCTGGTGTATGTCGACCTGCCGCCGAACAATGGCAAGCAGGCGCCGTTCAAGGCCGGCATGTTCGCGACCGGCCAGTTCGAACTGGGCGCTTCCGATGCGCTGACCGTGCCGCAGCAGGCTATCACGGTGCGCGATGGCTTCAGCTACGTGTTCCGCCTGAACCAGGACCAGCGCGTGAGCCAGGTCAAGGTGCAGCCGGGCCGCCGCATTGGCGACCGTATCGAAGTGCTGTCCGGCCTGGCGCCCGATGCGCAGATCGTGGCCGCCGGTGCCGGCTTCCTGAACGACGGCGACCTGGTGCGCAATGCCGGCGCGCCGGCACAAGCCTCCACGGCGATCAAGCCAGCACGCTAAGGAGGCGCCGTGAACTTTTCAGCCCTCTCCATCAAGCACCCGGTCCCGGCGATCATGCTGTTCATCCTGCTGTCGCTGGCAGGCTGGATGGCCTATCGCGCCAACCCGGTGCAGGACTTCCCCGACATCGAACTGCCGATCGTCACTGTCTCCGCCTCCCTGCCCGGCGCCGCGCCGGCCCAGCTGGAGACCGAGGTGGCGCGCAAGATCGAAGACTCGGTCGCCACGCTGCAAGGCGTGAAGAACATCTACTCCAAGGTGCTGGACGGCACTGCCACCATCACCGTCGAATTCATTCTCGAGAAGAACCTGTCCGACGCCGTCAATGAGGTGCGAGATGCCGTCACCCAGGTGCGGGCCGACATGCCGGGAGAAATGCGCGACCCGGTGGTCAGCAAGGTTTCCACCGCCGGCCGCGTGATCCTGGCCTTCGTCGTCACGCCGAAGGAAGGCACGAAGATCGACGACGCTGACCTGAGCTGGTATGTGGACAACACCGTGTCCAAGAAGCTGCTGTCGGTGCCGGGCGTCGGCGCGGTCAAGCGCGTCGGCGGCGTGAGCCGCGAAATCCGCGTCGAGCTGGATGACGAACGCATGGCGGCCCTGCGCGTTTCGGCGCTGGACGTGTCGCGCATGCTGCGCCAGGTGCAGAAGGAAGCCCCGGGCGGGCGCGGCGACATCAGCGGCGCCGAGCAATCGGTGCGCACCATCGCCACCGTGAAAAGCGCGCAGGAGCTGTCGGAAATGGATATTCCGCTGGGCGACGGCCGCCACATCCGCCTGGACCAGGTAGCCAATGTGAGCGACACCATCGCCGAACCACGCTCCGAAGCAACCCAGGACGGCAAGAAGGTAGTCGCCTTCGAAATCTTCCGCACCAAGGGCGCCAGCGAAACCCAGGTAGCCGCCGACGCCCGTGACGCCGTCGAAGAGCTGCGCAAGGCCCACCCGACCATCGAGATCACGCAATCGATCGACAATGCCGAACCGGTGGACGAGAACTTCGACGGTTCGATGGAACTGCTGTACGAAGGCGCGATCCTGGCCGTGCTGGTGGTGTGGTGGTTCCTGCGCGACTGGCGCGCCACGCTGGTGGCCGCATCGGCGCTGCCGCTGTCGGTGCTGCCGGCCTTCCTCGGCATGTACTGGATGGGCTTCACGCTGAACACCGTGACCCTGCTGTCGCTGGCCCTGGTGGTCGGCGTGCTGGTGGACGACGCCATCGTGGAAATCGAAAACATCGAGCGCCACCTGCACATGGGCAAAACGCCGATGCAGGCCGCGCTGGAAGCAGCCGACGAGATCGGCATGGCGGTGATTGCCACCACCTTCGCCCTGGTTGCCGTGTTCCTGCCGACCGCCTTCATGGGCGGCATTCCCGGCAAGTTCTTCAAGCAATTCGGCTGGGCCGCCGTGCTGGCGGTGCTGGCCTCGCTGGTCGTGGCGCGCTTGCTGACGCCGATGATGGCGGCCCACCTGCTGAAAGCGACCGACAAGCCCCAGCAGGAAGACGGCTGGATCATGCAGCGCTATATGAAGACCATGCGCTGGTGCCTGAACAACCGCGGCAAGACCGCGCTGGCGGCGGGGGCCTTCTTCGTCGGCTCGATCATGCTGGTCGGCCTGCTGCCGACCGGCTTCGTGCCGCCGGCCGACCGCGGCCAGACCATGGTCAACCTGGAATTGCCGCCAGGCTCCACGCTGGCCGAGACCCGCGCCATTGCCGAACGCGCGCGCCTGGCCATCATGGAAGTCAAGCCGGTGACCCATGTGTTCAGCTCCATCGGCGGCGGTTCTTCGGGCGATGCATTCGCACCGGGCGCCGCCGCGGAAGCGCGCCGCGCCGTGCTGACCATCACCACCAAGCACCGCAACGACCGCAAGGAATCGATGCCGCAGATCGACGACATGATCCGCGAAAAGCTGTCGGCCTTGCCCGGCGCCCGCTTTACCGTGGGCCCGCCCGACACCGGTGTCAAGATGCAGCTGGTGCTGCGCTCCGAGGATCCGGTGGCGCTGATCGAATCGGCGCGCAAGGTGGAGCGCGACCTGCG
>JBCNOX010000420.1:0-5044 GCA_039593645.1 Pseudoduganella sp. | reverse complement strand
ACGGATTTGCGCGAATCTTGCGACCAGCCGACGTGGAAGTGGATGAACTTTTCGTTCTCGGCTACGCCTGCCACGTTGTAGACGTGAACGCCATCCTGGACCTTGTTCCCATCGGCTGATGGATCGATGGCGAAGAAGTAGCCGGTTTCGGCGTCATCCTGAAAGACGACTGCGTATTTGCCGTCAGGGGAGTGGGATTCGAAATGGGTCTGCTGGCCGACGGTATGGTGGCCGTCTACATCGATCAGGAGTGGCATGCTGGAAAACCGAAGAGTTTGCGTGGGCGCAGTATAGCTTGCGTCTAGCTTTCCTCGTCCAGCATTTTCTGGATTTCAGCGCGCTCTTTGGCCGAAACGTGGCCGCCACGCAGCGCCGCCATCACCAAGGCTTTGCCGGAGCCGGCGAAGGCCTTGTGGATCAGGTCCTTCAATAGGGAGGTCTGGATCGAATCCTGCTGCTCGACAGGGGAGTAGACGTGGGCGCGCTGGCTCTCGTCGCGGTTCAGCAAGCCCTTGGTGTGCATGACTTGCAGCAGACGCAGGACGGTGGCGTACTGCATATCCGGCCGCGTTTCGATGGCCGCCTCATGCACTTGCCGCGCGGTAGCCGGCCCCAGTGCAAACAGCAGGCGCAGCATTTCAAGTTCGCTAGGGGTGGGTTTTGGCAGGCTCATGACAGATCCAGGAAAAACATCGTTGGATCTAGAATAAATGATCTAGACAGAAAAGTCTACACCGCGAACGGCAGACCTCGTGTCACACCCTGGGGTCACACCCTAACAGTGACACGGGCTCAACCGCACAGCACTTGAGCCCGTGTCACACTTGGGGTGTGACCCCAGGGTGTGACACGGGCTCGGCTGTGGGTTACCAGGCGAGCTCGCCTTTGGCGACTTTGGCGCTCAGTTGCAGGGCGCTTTCGAGGCCGGCTTGGGGGTAGGCGGACTTCATGGCGGCGACCAGGGTGGCACTGTCGGCGGCGGCTGGGGTGGCGGCTTCGAAGCGGCGCAGGTAGTCGGCGGTGTAGCTGATGGCGTCGGGCGTCAGGGTGGCGCCGGGGGCGAAGTGGCCGGGGACGACGGTCACCGGCTTCAGCTTGGCCATGTCGTCGAGCACGGATAGCCATTGGGCGCGCGATTCCGGCGTCTGGGTGTCGGCTACCCAAACGTGCAGGCCCTTGAACAGCACTACGCCGCCCACCACGGCTTTGATCGATGGAATCCACACATAGCTGCGGTCGCCCTGGCCCTTGACTTCGAGCTTGTTGCCTTCGAGTTCGATATCGCCTTGCAGCAGTTCGGGCATCACTACGCCTTTAGGTGCATTGGCGCCAAGGATCGGGCCCCAGTAGGCGACCTTGGCCTGGGCTTTCTTTTCCATGGCGGCGATAGTGGTGCCGCGTGCGACGATGCGGGCTTGCGGGAAGGCGGCTTTCAGTACGTCCAGGCCGAAGTAGAAGTCGGGGTCGCCGTGGCTGACATAAATAGTGGTCAGGCGCTTGCCGCTGGCTTTGATCTGGGCGGCCAGCTTTTCCGCTTCGGCGCGCGAGAACTGGGCGTCTATCAGCACCGCGTCCTTGTCGCCTTTCACCAGCACCGACGCGACCGGGAAGATGGCGGCTTCACCTGGATTGAAGACTTCCAGTGTCAGCGGGGCGGCGAAGGCGCCTGCGGTGGTTGCGGCGAGAGCGGTTGCGGCGAGGGTGTGCTTGATCATGTCTGTATTCCTTTCGGTAAGTGGATGACGCCAGTGTAGGCGTCTCGACATGATCGAAAAATAGGGTATATTGAAATGGTTTGTTGCATATATCGTTCACATGGACCGAATCGCTTCCGCTAACGTCTTTGTCACCATTGCTGAGCGCGGCAGCTTGGCCGGGGCTGCAGAGGCACTCGATATGTCGCGCGCCATGGTGACGCGCTACCTGGCGGAGATGGAGGAGTGGGCGGGCGCGCGCCTGCTGCACCGGACCACGCGCCGCCTGGGCCTGACGGCGGCGGGGGAGGTGACCCTGGCGCGCTGCCGCGAACTGCTGGCGCTGGCCGGGGCGATTCCGGCGGCGGGCGATGCGGGAGCGGGGGAGCCGCGCGGCCTGCTGCGCGTTGCCTGTGCCCAGTTCCTGGCGCAGACCGCGCTGGCCGAGGCGCTGGCGGACTTCCTGCGCGCGTACCCGCAAGTCACAGTGGACCTGCAGGTCGATAACCGTGCCGTCAACCTGGTCGAACAGCGCATCGATCTGGCTATCCGTATTACCAATGCGCTGGAGCCGCACCAGATCGCGCGCAAGCTGGGTGAGTGCCGCTCGATGCTGGTCGCGGCGCCGGCCTACCTGGCCGACCACGGCACGCCAACCGAGCCGCAGGAGCTGGCGCGGCATAACTGCCTGGCCTATAGCTATTTCGGCAAGAGTGTCTGGTCCCTGGCCGGCGCCGACGGCGTGACGGTGGAGGTGCCGGTGGGCGGCAACCTGTCCTCGAATGAATCGATGGCGCTGCTGGCGGCAGCCGGGGAGGGGGCGGGCATCGCCATGCAGCCGCGCTTCGTGGTGCTGCCGCTGGTGCAAGCTGGCCGGCTGGAGCAGGTCTTGCCGGACTGGCAACCCCAGGCGTTGGGGATTCATGCCATTTATACATCGCGCCAGCACATGCCGCCTGCGCTGCGGGCTTTGCTGGACTATCTGGCCGGCTGGTTCGCCCGGCGCGGAGCCGAGTTTTAGTTGTTTCAGTTCAATGACAGTGCTATGCTAGGCGACCGTTTTTGGAAAATCTGGAAACAACAGAGCCCTTCCCCCACAACTTGATGTGCAATCCGCTAACCGGTCAGGCCGTGTCGCGGAAGGTTTGAACAACCCGCTAATTCCTCGCGAAGCGCGAAGAAAGGTGAGCAAAGAAATGATGCAACAACAGACGTCCAATTCCTACCTGTTTGGTGGGAACGCGCCGTACGTAGAAGAACTGTACGAAGCGTACCTCGAGAACCCTGGCTCCGTGCCAGACAACTGGCGCCAGTACTTCGACGCCATGCAGAACGTGCCTGCAGTCGACGGCACCAACAAGCCTGACGTCGTTCACTCGTCCGTGATCGCATCTTTCGCCGAACGCGCGAAAGCCGGCCCAATCCGCACCATCGTCGCTTCGTCCGACGCCGAAATGGGCCGCAAGCGCGTGGCCGCCACCCAGCTGATCGCAGCCTACCGCTACCTGGGCTCTCGCTGGGCCAACCTGGACCCGCTGCAGCGCCAGGAACGTCCGAACATCCCTGAACTCGAGCCTTCCTTCTACGGCTTCACCGACGCCGACCAGGATACCGTTTTCAATATCAGCAATACCTACTTCGGCCCGGAAAACGCGACCCTGCGCGACCTGGTCAACCTGCTGAAAGACACCTACACCCGCTCCGTCGGCGCGGAATACATGTACATCTCCGATCCAGCCGAAAAGCGCTGGCTGCAGGAGCGCCTGGAGTCGATCCGTTCGACCCCTAACTTCACCGCCGAAAAGAAAAAGCACATCCTGGAGCGCCTGACCGCTGCCGAAGGCCTGGAACGCTACCTCCACACCAAGTACGTCGGCCAGAAGCGCTTCTCGCTGGAAGGCGGCGAGACCTTCATCGCTTCGATCGATGAAATCATCCAGCGCGCCGGCGAAAAAGGCGTGCAGGAAATCGTGATCGGCATGGCCCACCGCGGCCGCCTGAACGTGCTGGTGAACACCCTGGGCAAGGCGCCAAAGGACCTGTTCGAGGAATTCGAAGGCAAGCACGCCGACGACCTGCCGGCAGGCGACGTGAAATACCACCAGGGCTTCTCGTCCGACATCTCCACCGCAGGCGGCCCTGTGCACCTGTCGCTGGCGTTCAACCCATCCCACCTGGAAATCGTCAACCCAGTGGTTGAAGGTTCCGTGAAGGCCCGCATGGACCGCCGCGGCGACAAGGAAGGCGCGCAAGTGCTGCCGATCCTGGTGCACGGCGATGCGGCATTCGCAGGCCAGGGCGTTGTGATGGAAACCCTGAACCTGGCGCAGACCCGCGGCTACGGCACCGGCGGCACCGTGCACATCGTGATCAACAACCAGATCGGCTTCACCACTTCCGATCCGCGCGATGCACGTTCCACCATTTACTGCTCCGACGTCGTGAAGATGATCGAAGCGCCTGTACTGCACGTGAACGCCGACGATCCTGAAGCCGTGGTTCTGGCTTCCCAGATCGCGCTGGACTACCGCCTGCAGTTCAAGAAAGACATCGTTGTCGACATCATCTGCTACCGCAAACTGGGCCACAACGAGCAGGATACCCCGGCGCTGACCCAGCCGCTGATGTACAAGAAGATCGCCAAGCACCCAGGCACCCGCAAGCTGTACGCGGACAAGCTGGTGGCCCAGGGCGTGATCCCGGCCGACGGCGGCGACGCCATGGTGGCCGAGTACCGCGCTGCGATGGACCAGGGCAAGCATACCGTCGATCCAGTGATCTCCAACTTCAAGAACAAGTACGCCGTCGACTGGCTGCCGTTCCTGAACCGCAAGTGGACCGACGCGGCCGATACCGCCGTGCCAATGACCGAACTGAAGCGCCTGGCCGCTGCCATCACCACCGTGCCTGAGAGCTTCAAAGTGCACTCGCTGGTGGAGAAGGTCCTGGCTGACCGCGCTGCCATGGGCAAGGGCGAGATGAACCTGGACTGGGGCATGGGCGAACACCTGGCCTTCGCGTCCCTGGTTTCCTCCGGCTACGCTGTGCGCCTGACCGGCCAGGATGCCGGCCGCGGCACCTTCACCCATCGTCACGCCGTGCTGCACGACCAGAACCGCGAACGTTGGGACGCCGGCACCTACATCCCTCTGCAGAACATCGCAGAAGGCCAGGCACCGTTCACCGTGATTGATTCCGTGCTGTCCGAAGAGGCGGTACTGGGCTTCGAATACGGCTATTCGACCGCCGAGCCTAACACCCTGACCATCTGGGAAGCCCAGTTCGGCGACTTCGTCAACGGCGCCCAGGTGGTGATCGACCAGTTCATCAGCTCCGGCGAAGTGAAGTGG